>NZ_JBIRGD010000028.1:0-127900 GCF_044327805.1 Streptomyces sp. NPDC018019
GGATTCCCCACACGTAGTGGTGGAGGTGCACTCCGCCGGCCTGCACGTCGCCGATCCCGGCCACGTCGATGTGGATGAGCCAGGTCAGCGGGCGCCTTCCGCCGAAGGTCAGGGCGAACCCCCACCAGGCCAGCACGAAGCACCGCCGCTTCGGGGAGATACCGGGCAGCAGTCGCAGTCAGGGCGAGGGACGGCTGGTGTGCCCGACCGGTGCGCGGCCGGATGTCTTCGAGGTCTTCATCCGGGCTCTCCCACCGTGAACTTCTCGATGATGCCTGGCAGCGGCTGTCCTGCGGCGACGGCGCGAAAGGCCCGCGCGTCTACGACTGGGCCGCGGCCAAGCTGCCCGCCAACCTGGTCTTCGACCCCGACCCACCGACCCATCATCGCTGGGTGATGGCCCGCCGCAGCCTGTCCGATCCCGAAGATGTGGCCTATTACCTGGCCTACGCACCCGTGGGTGTTGAACTCGCCGGGCTGGTCCGCATCGCCGGCTCCCGCTGGGCGATCGAGGAATGCTTCCAGGCCGCGAAGAACGAATGCGGCCTGGACGAGTACGAGGTCCGCCGCTACATCGGCTGGTACCGGCACATCACCCTGGCCATGCTCGCCCACGCCGTCCTGGCCGCTCTCGCAGCACAAGCCCGGGGCGGCGGCGAGGCAAAGGGGGCCGCCGAAACGGATCGGCCCCCGTCCCGCTTACCGTGGCAGAAATCCGGCGACTCCTGGATGCTCTCCTGCCCCGCCCACGAGCCGACCGCAATCTTGTCGCCCACGCACTGAAGTGGTCCGCCTGGAGAAGACATCGCCAGGCCGTCGCCCGCCGCTGCCACTACCGAAAACGCACCTCAGGACACGAACCGCTGCTGGAGTATTAGGCGGGCCGCGTTTTCGCAAGCCAGGGGCCATGCACGGAGTGATGGATCGAGCGCCTTCCGAGCACTTGACCGCAGACTCGGGGCAGTAGCTGAGCAGCGGTACTGCAGGAGGACTTCGTCGAGCGTTACAGCCAGCCCACCCCTCCCCGCCCCGCGCCAGGCCAGCCTGCATTCAGAAGTATCAGCCTGGGCACATGACATCAGGGGCACGAGCGCCCCGGCAGCGTGGGTGCGACCAAGGGAGTAGGCCAACCATGGGCTCACGCAGGCGCCGTACTCGACGCAGCGACTGCAGCCATCCCCCCTCAGCCTACTGACCACCACAGGCGATGGCGCGAACACGAAGCCGCGAAACTTAATACGCCCGCCACTACCACAACAAGCCACTTCTGTGCCACCCATCGAATACCCTCTGCTATGTTTCAATGGCGCTTCGTGATCACCGAGGGGTTCTGTTGGCCGCCCATGCAACGCTGCCCGGGAACTCAGTGCAACTATCGCGTCTGCAGCAGGTCTCTCCTGACCTGGGCGACGACTACATGACGCTCGAACTGCTGGCAGTGGGCCTGGCGGGAATTCAGGCCAACCAGCAGAAGGCACTGTGGAGCACCGCTCAGCCTTCTGGCGACCCTACGGGCTTCCCCCGGCGTGGAAGGCCGGGGTAACGCGTCTGCTGTGGAGGGCACTGGAGGCTGGCTGCCACGAACTAGTCTCATATGCAGATGCCTTCCGCTGGTGCTGTATGCCGCTCGGGAAGTGGCCCCTGGCACTGTCTGTTGCTCCGAGCGATTTCGAGCTCCGTTTGATCGAGAACGGTCGACCGTCGGCCTTTACCGAACAAGCAGCGCGACTGCTGTTGTCCAAGGACCCCGAAGCGGAGTTGATCGAGAATCGGTGCTACGAGCTGATGATCGCCGCAGCCGATCGCAATGGGGAGACCGAACAGGCGGTTCAAGACAACTACGTCCAGCTCCGAGGCTTTCTGACAACGCGCGCAGTCGCGTCCGACATCGATCTTCTGGGTCTGCTACGAGCCTTCCCTGCCAAGGATGCCAACGGACAGCCCTGGGTGAAGCGCTGGTTCAGTCAGTGCTACCGAGCCCAGCCAGCCAGCGGAGCCGTTACGCTCAGCTTCTGCGACGGCTGCGAAAACCCGGTCCCCGGTCAGCGTGACTGCGGCACGCCGGGCTGCATGGGAGCCCTAACCACTCGAACCGTAGAACTCATGTCCGAATACTTCGTTCAGAACAGGGCTGTTCGGCGCTTCTTCCATGATCCAGGGCTGGCAGAGCAACGGATGTTTGCCGCCCTGGAACCAGAATTCGGACAACGCCTGCGTCCCTGGTGGGGCATGGATGCGGTGGACGTGGCCATCGACTTCGACGGCACCGGGAAGATGGGAGTCGGCGAATGGTGGGCTGCCGACGTGAAGGATCACGCCAGCGCGACGCTTCTCGGGCGTTCCTTTCGCTGGAACCCTCGTGCTGCGTCGCAGCGGCGGGTCCTCGTCATCGCACAGCATCGTTTTGAACAGCCCGACTACGTGGATGACCTCACCACTTCTCTGGAAGGCCGTGCACAGGGCGTCGAGATTATGGGCGAGGACGCGTTCGTCGCCGCTGCGCTAGCGCATGACGGGCGGCGGCGCAGATGAGCCGGGATATCGAGAGCTGGTTCGAAGCGCTAGAGCGAACGGCCGTGTCGTCAGGCGTAGCTGAGACCGTCAAGCCCTTCTTGTCGATGCGTGAATTCTTCCGGGTAGAACTCGGGCTGTTCTTCATGTCTGAGTACGCGCTTGGCCAGCCGGCCACGCTAATGCGCAAGTTGCTTGACGGGTACGCCCTGCCCAGTGTCGGCACCGAGGCGGCCGTGCGGAACGTGCGACGCCGTATGGGGCCTACGGCGCGGGGCGGGCAATGGAGGCTTCGTCTGAACGACTACTGCAAGGTGCCAGCCTACTTGCGGTTGTTCGAGCTCGATGAGGGAGCCGGAACGCGTGTGGTCCACGGCAGCGTGTTCCGTCGCAGGGGAAGTTCCAAGCTGCCGGAGCGGGAGCAGGCGTATAGGGATGCGATGTCGGCGCCCGTGGCCTACAAGGTTGAGGCGGGCCGTGATTCCGCGTCCCCGGGGGTGCGAGTGCGGCTCAAACGAGCGGATGGAAGCATCACCCGGTTCCGGATTCCTGATTGGCTGGAGGAGTCTGCACCCGAGCGTCGCCTGGAGCCGAAGACGCACAGAATAAGGCGTCCCTTCCCGCAACTTACGGAGGCCGACTTCCGTCAAGCGGCCAAGGAGATGGATCAGCGGCTCAGTGCAAGCGAGCGATACCGGACGGAAGACTTCACCGGCCGCGTGGAGAGGATGGTCTTTTCGCGTACGGACAGCGAAGCCGGCCGCCTGACGGACGGCCTCGGCGTCTTCACCATCGACGGGCTTGCTCATGTCGTGGGCCTGATGAACTCGGGGAAAACGACCTTCAACGACGTTCTGGTCAAGATCTGTACTGACCGTGGGCTCCGGGTGGGGTACTTGGCCTCCTCTGTCGGGAACGTTCTGGAGAAGGTCCGGTTCTTCCGTGCTCTGGGCATCGACGCCGTTCCGTTGATCGGTCACAGGAACCGTCCCGCCCATGTGGCGCGCTACTGGGACGACCGTCTCTACGTACCCGACAACGGCCAGGCGCCGCCTTTCCCGGACGGCAACGACGAAGACGCTGTCTTCACTACCGACATCTGCCTGCTGGACAGCCTTCTGGAGCCTTCGGGTCCCCTCGCCACACCACTCTCCATGGATGAGCGTCCCTGCCGGGAAAAGCTCCGTATCGACACATCAGGCAAGCGAGCACCGATTATCGACTGTCCGCTGCTTTCGGTGTGCCCAGCTCAGGCCGCTGTACGCCGCATCCCGACGGCACAGGTTTGGGTTACGACGCCGGCTGCCCTTCTCGCCAGCAGGGCGGAGCCTGCGTCGTACAAGACGCAGTGGATTATTCCTGCCCAGCACGAACTCGATCTCCTTGTGGCCGACGAGGCCGACCAGGTGATGACACAGTTCGACAAGGCGTTCATGCACCACGAACCGCTGACAAGTCCCAACGGCTGGAGCAGCCGCATCGCGCTGGCCTGGCACGAGGGGCTGGCACGCACGTGGTACCGGCCGGTGGCGGACCGGCAAGGACGGCGATACCAGCAGTACGCGATCTATCATGCCGAGGCCCTGGCCGGGCTGCTGCCCCTGCTCATGAAGCCATCCGCCGAAAGCCACAAGGCCAGCCGAGACGCGGGCGGTGACCTCTTGGACGAGGTGACGGCTGACGGGCCGTTCGGCGGACATACCCTGCTCATGCAGCTCGCACGGGCCTTGCACGGCATCACCAGCCGAGTCGAAGAGCAACAGCAATCCCACCTGTGGGAGCGCGCCGAAGAGTACTTCCACACTCACTTCGCCCGGCTTGTCGAAGATCCTTTCGGTGCCCCTCCCACCGATCTGAAGCCGCTGGTCGACACGATGACCTCTGGCTACGACACCGAAGAGAGCGCCGAGGAAGTAGCCCAGGACTGGATCGCGCACCACGTCCCCGAAAACATGCCTGACCCCGCCGATCGCTTGGCCGAGCTTGCGCGAGTTCTCGTCGCGGGCTGCTGGAGTGCCCGCATCACCACCACCGTCTTCGAACTCTCCCACATGCAAGAGTCGCTCCGCGCGCTGATGGCCATGGAGAACACGAACAATCTGCTCGCCCACCAGCCAAGGCCAGAACTGCTCGCAGTCGTGCCCGAACAACCGATGGGCAACATGATGGCCCTCCAGTGGACCCCCAGCCATAAGGAGGGCAAAGGTTCTCTGGACCTGCTGTGGCTTCGCGGGGTCGGACGATGGCTGCTCTATCACCTGCACGACATGCTCGCCTGCGAAGGAGTCGAGGGCCCCCACGTCCTGCTGACCTCGGCGACCAGCCACAACCCGCTGTCCGCTCGCTACCACATCGACGTTCTCCCCACGCTGATTCTGCACGAGCCTCCTGACTGTGCCGCTGCCATCCGGGAAAGCAGGTTCTATACCCGCCCGCGGCGGCGCCCGGGACATGAACGCGGCATCTACATCTCAGGAGCCGGCGGTCGCGGCGCACGCCAGGCCGCCGTGCGGGCGATGACGGACGCCGTCTGCACTCCCGACCCCGGGGCGTCCCTGTCTCTCCTGGACCAGGTACTCCAAGGGTGCGGTCCTGAGCGCCGAAGAGCTCTTTTCGTGACGCTGAGCACCGAGGACGCAGCTACCAGCGCCCACTACATGAACACCCGGACGGCCGTTCGTGCCGTCCACGTCGTACCCGACCGCCAAGCTCCCGGGCTCTACGGCCTCAACCACCGCCGCATCTCCGCCTTCCCGAAGACCGATGCTCAGGTCATGGCCGCTGCCGAGGGGTCTGCCGGCCGCGGCCACAATATGCTCAACGTCCACGGGGTCGCCGCGATCCAGGCCATCTTCTACCTGGCGCGCCTCCACCCCCCGCCAACCGACCTCTCCTTCCCTCTCGCGGTCCTCAACGCCCAGGCCATGAAGCGGCTTCTCGATCCCGTTCTGTGCGACGCCCTGGGCACCGACGCGGCGGCAGAGATGAGAAAACTGGCGTACGGCGCCCGCACCACCTGGGGCACCATGATGGGCCGCCCCCTCAACTTCCGGGCGATGAAGGACGACTATCTCCGCCATGCCTTCGTAGCAGACCAGTCGAGCTCCCTCTACCAAACAACCGGTCGAGGACTTCGTGGCAATGTGCCCGTCCAGGTCTACCTCCTCGACGCGGCCTTCGCCCCTCGCGCGGCGGACCCCCGCGACACAGCGCCCGATACCGAGCGAACCAGTGTGCTCATCGCTTGCCGAGAACTGACGCACCGCATGCTCGCTGACCCAGGGCCGACAGCCGCCCCCCACGTGCGTCTCAACCACCAGGTCTATACCGCCGTATGGAGCCTCCTGGGGCACCTCCTCGACACCATCGATTGGGGATAACAAACATGCCCGAAGCCGACAGCGCAGCAACGGAATCCGACAGGAAAAAGCCGCCGCCTCGCTACGACCACATCATCACACCCGGCTTCGTGGCACGCCGCGGAGCCACACTGCCCATCACCGTATATACGGCGCACTTCCCTCCGTCGCTCCTGGCGCGGCTTGAACGTGCCTGGAGCAGCAACCCGAAAGCGCGCTCGCCATATCTGCCCACCTACGCCCTGCGCGAACTGATCGAACAGGTGGAGCCCGCCGTCCTCGCGGTCGAAGGCCGACTGGGAGAAGGCCCTTGGCTCCACGCCATGCGCGTTCCTCAAAACGAGCTCCCCCTGCAACTCGCCCTCGAATTCTGGATCACCGCACACGTCGCACCCCACCAGGATGACGTCGACTGGCCCACTCTCGTCAAGCGCGCCCTACCACTGGAATGGGCACAGGCCGAGGTCGACCTTCTGGCCCACGGAAGTGCCGCAAACGGGACAACAACCCCGCACACCAGCACATTCTCCCTGCTGGCCACCTACATCGCCGGACGCTGGGTGGACGACAAGCTCCCCATGCCTGGAGACACCGCGAAGGGATTCTCGGTTGTCGGCCCACTGACCGACCGCGGTGAGCGCAGCATCTTCAGCTGGCCTCCCCGAGAGCTCAACGGTGACGGGGCCTACGGCCTTTGGGCCCACCGAACGGCCCTACGCGTGGTGTCCATGCCCCACGACGGCCGGCTCATCCTCCGAGCCGTTCCCCACATCGCCCGCTTCGGCGGCACTCAGCCTGCCTACATTCCACGCCGCGGCGACAGTCTGGCTACGGCGACCATTTTGCTATACCTGGCCAAAGGCGCACTGCGTGACATCGAGCGCCCCATGCTGCTGCGCGCGCCGGTCACAGTCAGCGGCAAGAAACAGGACATGCGATGGCAGTGGCAGCCTGGCATCGCGCGCATCCTGCCCTCGCTCCCCTCCAGCAACCACTACCCCGACCCCGAAGAGGTCCGAACCGCCCCCCGCCGCACCGCCGGCATCGATTGCGTCGCCGGTGAAGGCACCGAGCCCACCGCGCTGCTGCTGCACGCCACCGGCTACACCTACCTCACCAGGACCGACCTCCCTGACGGCCAGCCGGAATTCAACACCCACGGCCATCCAGCGGAAAGCGGCCTGCAGCCCATCGACCACCTCACCCTCTTCGAGCACCTGAAAGAACCGCTCGCCAAGCTCAATTTCGACCCGCTCCCTGCTCTGGACAGGCCCCCCCAACGCCGAGCCCCGCAGCTCACCCCAGCACGTGAGGACGCCCACTACCACCTCGAACTCTGGCACTGCGCGCCAAAGACCTACCAAGCAGTCCACCTAGCCCTCACCAAGCAGCTGAACTACGAACACCTCGGAGAACGCGACACAGAACCCGGCGTTCACGACTACGCCGGCCCCACCAAGATCACCCTGGCACTACGCAATCCCGGAACCCTTGTCGCCGGTTTGCCCAAGCCACCACCGCACGCGACACCAGAGGCCCGCAAGACACACCGAAAGCTGGAACGGAAACGACGGGCCGAAGCCCTGCGCACGGCATTCCCCGAAGCCGACCATATGCTCGGCTGCCTCGTGGAGATCGACAAGCCAGTCAACTTCGCCATGGCCGGAGAGGACGATCCCAAGCGATTCCTCAAGGACACCCTCCCGGAACTGAACCGGCACGTACAGTGCTTGCACCCGGTCACCGCGGCTCCCCGGCCCAACGCCAAGAAAGCCGGGCTGAAGCCCTTCGAGGACAGTGACGTCCGCTGCGAGGACGTCCAGCGTGCCGCTTCCTCGGTAAAGGACCTCCTGCGCTCACTCGGACATCTGCCCCGCCTGCCCGCGCCCCGCAGCGTCAAGGACGGTTCGAACTGGCCACCGTGCACGTCGCCCAGGCCGGCCCATGGATCGTCCCCTTCATTCTGCGCATGGACACCGACGGCAACACGACAGCCCAACTCGTGACAGCATCTGGCCAATCGCATGAAGCGCCTATCCCCATCACACACCTACCCCGAGCGCTGGCAAGCGGACGCGGGCGAATGCGGCGACGTGACAGGGCCCAGTTGCATGACTTCATCAGCTAGGCACTCGCAATCGACTCCCGCACAGAACGGCTCTTCCTCGCCCGAGCGCAGACCCTGCGCCACAGGGAGGTGTGGTCCTGGCTACAGAACCCTCACATCACGCCGGATGTGCTCCGGCTTCCTGGCGAAGACTGCGCCCATCCCCACCGCGCCGAAGGGCGTCGCCCAGAGGATCTGCCGGGGCTGCGCATTATTCGCGTCAACGAGGAGCCCTACGAGATCCCTCTGGCATTCGGCGCCAACCTCGACGACGAGGACGACAGTCCCGCCGCCGACAACTCACCCGACGTGGTCATCGGCGAAGAGAAAGACGCAACGCCGACATGCAGTGGGGACGAGCTGCCATATGAGGAGTGGGGTAGGTACTCCGGCGTCGTCCCGTGGAACGACTACACCTTCCTGGCGATCAACCCAAGGCCAGATACTCATCAGCTGCCCAAGAACGTCTCCAAGTACGCGGGAGACGAACAGAACGCCACCCGTCACGGAGCCAACCCCACATCCCTGGAGATCCATGTCTCCTTCAAACAAGCCCACGACCACGCCCCCGACCTGGCCGCGTACGTGAATAACCTGCGCAGGTGCCACCTCCATACGGACACCGCGACGCGCATGCCGCTGCTCCTGCACCTGGCCAAGCTCATGGAGGAGTACATCAGCTAATGCCAGAATTGAGTCTCCCGGGGCTCGCTCCTCCCCCGAGAAATGGAGCCAGCCAGACTCCGCTCTGCTACGGGTTCGGCGGGATGGGGCGAGTACCCTGGCGGCGGCGCTGGTCGGCGGCGACAACGGTGGGTGGCTTCCTCATGAGGGTAATGAATTCAGCTCGGTTGGCGTCTTGGCTGCCGTCGTCCTCGGTGTGGGCCCTCGGCGCCGGCGCCGGAGAAGCTGACGGCGGTGAGCAGTGCGTCCATCGAGTGGCAGGGTCCTGGCAGCCGGGTCAGCAGTTCGGAGGTAGTGCGGCCCAGAGGGCGCTAGGAGCGTTCGCGAGCCTGTAAGTCGCGCAGCTGGGCCTCATCGGAGAGTTCACCGTGCCACAGCAGGTAGGCAACCTCGTCGAAGGTGCGGTGGACTGCCAGGCGCGGACGATTGTCAGACGCTCCCCGTAGCCTAGTGAGTCCTATTCGTGGCGGCTGTGGGGAGCTTCGATGGACGACGACCTTCAGATCGACAGCGACGAAGACCTGTTCCGTAATCCCGTCTACTACGAGCCGGCCGGTCGCAACCTCGACCTGGACCGCCCCGACCTCGGCGTTCCGCAAGGCCATGACCTCCTGAACGTGCTCCTGCGCATGCGCGGACGTGTACCCGTCGAAAAGCGCGGGCTCATCTGCCCCGACTGCCGGGATCTCCGCGGCCGGCGCGTCCCCATGTACCTCGTCCAGCGTGACGGCATATGGCTTGCCTCCCACTACCGGAAACCCGGGGAGAAGCCCATCAGCCATGAGTCCGACGAGCACCTCGCCCGCAAGGAACGCGTCGCGAAGGACTCCGAAGATCACGGCTTCCACGCCGACATCGAGTCGCAGAGCGCAGACGGGCACGCGCGCCTCGATGTGCGCATCAACGGCGCCGACGGCATCGTCCTGGGCTACGAGCCTCAGCTGAGCGCCCAGACAGCCCGCGGGATGCGTGCACGGGAGGGGTTCCGGCGCCGTGGCGGTATTCAGTCGGTCTGGGACTTCGCCGACCCCGACCACGCAGGTATCGGCACCGTCCCCTACGTCCGCACGCCCAACCTGCCGGCCTCCGTCATCCGCGTACAGAAGAACCCCATCGCGGTCCAGGACGGCAACTTCGTCCTGGAGGAGGGCCAGTGCAGCCCAAACGGCGCCCTCACCCGGTGCCCGGAGAAGCCGTACGACCCGGAGAACCCCACCGACACTGGGTACTGCGGAGGCTGGCACCGCGTCCTCGTGCCTGCCCATCAGTCGAGCACCTTCACAGGGGAAGGCGGCCTGACCCTCACCCAGTTCATCGTGGAAGCTGCGGCCGGTGAGCGGATCCCGTTCCAGCGGGGCGGCCACCACGGTTGGCTCCCCGCACAGCAGTGGCAGCAGTACCTGGAGGCGAACGGGCCCGCCCTGGACGACAAGGAGCGCCGGCCACCCGTACGGCAGGGGGCCCGGCGGGACAGGTGCACCGAGGACCGTCCGGCATCGGAGGTGCGGGCTGAACCGAAGCAGGGACGCGGCAGCCGCGCGATCGTCCTTGAATCCCGCCCCCTGGAAACCGAGGCCGCCAGGGTTCCGGTCGACGCATCGGGTCAAGCGATCCCGCTCTGCCGCTTCGGCTGCGGTCAGCCTGCCAGCCTTCCAGGACCCGAAGGGCTGCCCGAGCACTACTCGTGCCGCAGGAAGCATGAGGCGTGATCCATCGACCACCGCTGCCCGCCCCTCGCTGCGTCACCTGGCGCCAGAGCCGCCTGCCCGGTTCGGGGAACCGACGGAATCCGCTGATCAGTGGCTATCTAGGGGTCGGCAAAGATCCTTTCCCGCGCTGATGGAGATCGTTTCCCACAGCCCTGGTAAACGCCGTAACGACTCGGTAATGCCGTACCCCGCAAGCTCGCAGACGCGCGCGGGGCAGCGCACCGTGATGACGCCAGTGATCCAAACATAGAGAAGCGGACAGCCCGAGGATGGAGCCAGCGAGCCGCAGCATTGCGAGGCCAGAGAGTTTCGTCTGGTACGCCGAAGGTGGGCTCCGGGGGCTCAGCGCCATATGACGCACACGTTGCACGCAATCGCCGACCGTTCGGTGGCTGCACGCGCGATTCGGTGCCCACACTGTGGCCCACCGAAGCGTGGGCGTAGGCATCCATCTGCGTTCCCAGCGCCACTGTTGCGGGGAGTGCGCCGTCAGAGGAGGCGGGACGTTCATCAAGAACTTCCCCAGACGGGGCTACCAGGCTGGTTCCATCCCGACCGGGATGAAGCACCGTGACCACTGAACGCGCCATGACGCCAAGCCGCGTGCACGCCGTACGGACACCTCGCCCCGCACCCACCCTCGCCATGACGCGTGTCGCGAGCCCCGGCACGCGTACCACGACGGCCGGAGGGCCGCTCTCGTCATCGGAGGGCACCCTGGACGCCCTGTTCGCCCGGGCGGCCGAACGCCGCCCCGACGCGGTCGCCGTTCACGACGCCCACGGCGAACTGAGTGTCGCCGAGGCTGAACTACAGGCCACGCGGCTGGCGTCGGTGCTGATCCACGGCGGAGTCCAGCTCGGAGACCCCGTGATCATCCACTGCGACGACCACCAGCAGGCGCTGGTGGCGCAGCTGGCCGTCCTGAAAGCGGGAGGGGTATGCGTGCTGGCCGCGCACGGCCGCAGCCGATCGGAACTGAGTACAATCGCCGCGGTCAGCGGTGCCTCAACTGTCCTGTGCAGTCGTTCCACCCGAGGCGCATGGCCGCAGCGGTACACGGTGCTGCCACTCGATGACCATAGGACCGTGCGGCGCATCGCCGCTCACCGACGGGAGCCCGCACTCACCCTGTCCCACCCGAGGGAAGCCGCCTATTTGATGATCTCCGGCAGCCAGCGTGACGGATCCACCGGCTACCTGACCGACCACCACGCCTGGAGGCTCGCCACCGCTCAGCGGATCCGGGCGGCGGGCCCCGCGCCGCACCGAGTCTTCGTGGCCGGCCCTCCAGCCGGCCCGCGCGCGCTGTCCGCCATGTGGTGGGCGTTCACCTGCGAGGGCTCACTGTGCGCGCTGCCGGACACCGGGGCGCCGGTGGCACGTGACGGGCTGCTGTGCGCCGCCGTATTCAGTCCGGACGAGTACGACGCCGTCGTCGAGTCGCTCCCGATCCGGCCGCGACTCGTGCAGCTCCTCGGTGGCCCGGTGCCGGACGCACTGGCCGTCAGGCACTTCACGGCAATGCCGGGTACCCGGGCTGCGTGCCGACTTCGCCCCCATCGAAGGCGCGTTACCCTGGACCTCCCGAGAGGTCGGGCCGATGGGCGAGGACGAGTCACCGGACGCCCTAGGTATATTGAGTTGCAGGGTTGTCGACGCGGGTGATCGGTGGGTGGCCGCCGAGTGCGGTGTGGCAGCGGTGGTGGTTGTAGGCGTGGAGGAAGTCTGCCAGGGCTTCGGTCCGTTCCTCGTTGCTGGTGTAGGGCCGCTGGTAGGCCCATTCGTCGAGCAGGGTGCGGTTGAAGCGTTCGACCTTGCCGTTGGTCTGCGGTCGGTAGGCGCGGGTGAGCTTGCAAGCCGCGCCGAGGTCGGCCAGGGCCTGCTGCCAGGCGAAGCTCTTGCGGTAGGGCCAGGCGTTGTCGGTCAGGACCCGTTCGATGCGGTCGATGCCGTGTGCGGTGAAGAAGGCTGCGGCCCGGCGGAGGAAGGCTGCGCGGGTGGCGGCCTTCTCATCGCTGTGGATCTCGCTGTAGGCGAGGCGGGTGTGGTCGTCGACGGCGGAGTGGATGTAGTCGAAGCCCATGCCGCTGCACGTGGCCCGGCCCGCCTGGCGGCCGAGCACCTTGTGGCCGCCGCCGTCGGGGATCCGGCCGAGTTTCTTGACGTTGACGTGGAGGAGTTCGCCGGGGCGCTGTCGTTCGTAGCGGCGGATGAGCTGTCCGGTGGGCCGGTCCAGGAAGGCCAGGCGGTTCAGGCCGTGGCGGACCAGGACCCGGTGGGTGGTCGAGGCGGGCAGTCCCAGGATCGGGCCGATGCGGGCGGGTCCGAGTTTTCGGTCCTGGCGCAGGCGGCACACCTGGGCCTCGGTCGTCGCCGGTGTGCGGTGTGGTGTCGTCAGCGGGCGGCTGGGGCGATCATGGAGCCCTTGTTCGCCTTCCGTCCGCCAGCACCCATTTGTGGGCCATGACGCGGGAGATGCCCATCTCGGCTGCGACGTGTGCGACCGGGCGGCCGGTGCGGACACGCTCGACAAGCAGCCGCCTGCCGTGAACGGTCAGCCGGGCATTACGGTGGGACACGAAGACCTCCGTGCGGTGCAGTCCTAGACAGCTCCACCACACCGGAGGTCTTCGCCATGATCAAGCCCCATCGGTGTTAACAACGCTCGTGATCAATACACCTAGGCACCGTGGTGCCGCGTATCCGGGCGCGCGTGCTGGACCACCTGGGCCGCGCCCAGGAGGCGGGAGCAGCGGGTGAGCTCTGCGCCGCCGGTGACGCGCTTCCCTTCGACGCCGTCCGCCGCCCCGGCCGCGCGACGCCGACGTGGGAGGAGAGCACGCTGCTGCGCTCTGGAGTGTGGATTCGCCGTTCGGCGGACGGCGGCTTCAAACTGGCCGGACCGGCCTGACGAGGGCTGGCTGCCGCACCGCGCCGGATGGCAGGGCCATCCGGCGCGGTGCGGCAGCCACGATCCACGCGACGGCGGGAAGGGGCGGGTCCGGGGGGCGCCAGCCTCTTCACGATCAGTCGGTCAGACCATCGCCGCCTGGGGCCTCTTGTTTTCCTCCAGTGCCCCCACGCGGCGCGAGTCGACGTCCTCCTCCCAGCCGCGCAGCCGGAGACGCGCCAGGTCCTGGTGCTCCTTGGGCTCGTATTCGGCGCACTCTGCGGCGTAGAGCCCGATCAGGCCGTGGAACCGGTAGCAGTGCTGGGAGGTCCGCTCCAGCAGATGCCGGTCGGTGAGTACGTCAAGCAGGCGTCGGGCGGTCGCCGGGCTCGTGCCGACGAGGGTCGCGGCCTGCTGCACGGTGATCGGGCCCGTGGGATACAGGCCCAGGTAGCGGAACATGCGGGCCGCCTCCGCAGGCAGCGCCCGGTAAGACGCCTCGAACACCGTGCGCAGGTTCGCGGCCGCGTCGCCCTCCACGGTGAGGTGGTCCAGCAGCCGACGCCGGTCGGCGTAGCGCCTGACTGCTGTGGCCGGCGGAACGTCACGTGCCGCGATCAGCCCTTCCACTGCGCCGCGCAGGGCCAGCGGGAGCCCCTCACAGATGCGCGCAAGTTGCATCGTGACCCCCTTCTCGTGCCGGAGCCGGTCCCCACCGAGATAGGTGAGCAGCTCCACCGACTCGTGCTCGGACAGCGGCCCGAGCTTGATCAGGTAGGCGCCGTCCCGGATCGCGAGTCCGGTGAGCCGGTGCCGGCTGGTGGCGAGCACGGACGACGGCCCGCCGGGGATCAGGGAGCGGACCTGTTCGGCGCTGAGCGCGTCGTCGAGCACCACCAGCATCCGCCGTCCGTGCAGCAGACTGCGGTAGAGGCAGACCCGCCCGGCCAGGTCGCCGGGCATCCACGCGGCGGCGACGCCCAGGCTGCGCAGCAGTTGGGCGAGCGCCTCCGACGCCGTGAGCGGCTTGCCCCGCAGTCCCGTGCCGCCGAGATCGACAAACAGCTGGCCGTCCGGGAAGCGGTCGGTGAGCCGGTGGGCCAGCTGCAGGGCGAACTCCGTCTTGCCCACGCCCGCCAGGCCGTCCACGACGGCCACGGTCGCGGCAGCACCGGAGCGCGACGCGTCCTCGGACAACAACGTTTCAACCTCGCTCAGTTCCGCGCCACGGCCGACAAATCCCCGAGTCACCGCTGGCAGTTGGGCGGGGCGAGGCCGGTCGGGCGGCGCGCCGCCCATGAGGTCGGTGGCCGGGGCCCGGGATTCGTCCCGGCAGGCATTTACCTCGCGTCCGGCCAGGATGTCCTGGTGCAGGTTGGCCAGCTCCGCGCCCGGCTCGATGCCCAGTTCCCGGCTGAGCAGCCGCTGCGTCTCCGTGTACACGGCCAGCGCGTGGGCCTGCCTGTCGCAGCGGTACAGGGCGATCATCAGCAGCCAGCGCAGCTTCTCCCTCAGCGGCTCCTCGGCGACCGCGGCGGTCAGGTCGGCCACGACCTCGCCATGCCGTCCCGCCCGCAGCATGTCCGACGCCCATTCTTCGACGACCGTCATCCGGAGGTCCTGCAGCCGGGTGCGTTCCATGGCCGCGTGCGGGCCCGGGATGCCCCCGTACGCCTCGCCGTGCCACAGCGACAGGCCCTCCTGGTACAGCTTCAGGGCCCCTTTGACATCGCCGTCCGCGCTGACCCGGCGGGCCTGTGCGTGGCAGTGGGTGAACCGGGTGAGGTCCACCGCGTCGGGGCTGACGCGCAAGCAATAGCCACCCGCCGCTGAAGCGAGGACGGAGCCACTGCCCCGCCTGCTGCGGCCGGGATCCAGCACCCGGCGCAGGCCGGCCACATAGGTGTGCACACCGTTGGCGGCGGTCTGAGGGACATCGCTTCCCCAGACCGCGTCGATGATGTGCTCGATACTCACCACTTCACCGGCCCGGTCGGACAGCAGCGCGAGGACGGCACGCTGCTTCGGCGGCCCCAGGACGACCTCCGTGCCGCCTCTCCAGGCACGCACCGGACCCAGTAATTGAACAGAGAGACATTCCCCCACCGTCAGCATCGTGCCGTTGCCTCCAGGATCGGTCCGTTCCTCGCCAGCAGAGATGTGTCTCGATCAGTCGCCTGCCCCGGTACGGACGGTGTCCGTACCGGGGACCGTGGTGCTGGCACGGTCGGCGCACGCCACCAACGACGCGGTGACACACCGCAACTTCTCCCGTGTCTCCTCGAGTTCACGGTCCGGCGTGGACCACTCGACGATGCCGGCGCCGGCCCGCAACCAGGTCCGGCCGCCCTGCGCGTAGACGCTGCGCAGCACCAGAGCGGCGTCCATCGCACCGTCCTCGCCGAGCTTCAGCACGGCACCCGCGTAGGGTCCGCGCCGGTTCCGCTCGTACCGGCTGATGGCCTCGTAGGCGGCCCGCTTCGGCACTCCGGACGCCGTGACGGCCGGGAAGACGGCGGCGAAGGCGTCCCAGGGACTCGCGCCCTCGGGCAACTGCCCCACCACACGTGAGGCCAGGTGCTGGACCGAACCACGCTCCTTGATCGACATGTACTCTTGGACGACGACCGACTCCGGCTCGCACGGCCCGATCAGTTCGTCGACCGCGACCTTCACCGAGATGGCATGCTCGTGCAGCTCCTTGGCGTCCGCGAGAAGGTCGTCACGGAGCTTCTGGTCCAGCTGCGGATCCCCGGTCAGAGCACGCGTGCCGGCGAGCGGCTGACTTGACACGCGGCCGTCGGCGGATACCTCCACGACGGTCTCCGGGCTGAATCCGAAGCAGCGCAGCCCGCCCATGTCGAGGAGGAAGGACCGGGCGGGAGTGTTCTCCAGGCGTCCCTTGCGGTAGCTGGCCGGGAAGTCGATCTCGGCCGCGACGGGAATCTCCCGGGAAAGGATGGCCTTCTGCAGCTTGCCCGCACGGATGTCCTCGACGAGCGACGTGACTCTCCGGCGATATTCACCCGCGCCGATTTCCAGGTCGGCCGGAACGGTCGGCAAATCGGTCGGCATGGATTTCGTCGCGATTCGGACCACCGTGTTCTCGGCAGCGGTCAGCGCCTCACTTTCGAGGCTGCGTAGGTAGACCCGGGAGCCGACCAGTCGAAGCTCTGTCTCCGGGATCACGAGGTGCAGAAGCGTTCCCTCTTGTAACGCCATTCCGGCGATGGCGTGGGAGAGCTCGAACGCACACCAGCCGTACGCCGCCCAATCATGGATCGGGAGGTCGGCCAGGAATTTCTTGACCGCGGCCAGCGGGTCACCGGACCAGGGTTCCACGGTAGTGACACCGTCTCTCGTACACCGAATGCTTGCGGCATCGACCATCACCTCGGCGGCGACTCCGCCGGCTATGGACCACTCGCCCGCGGTTTCGTGGACCATGGTCGTCTCGAAAAGGCCGGAAGCGGCGACCCCCACGGCGATGTCCAGCGGTTCACGAGATGTTTGCACAACGGCAGTGCGGTAATGGGCCTTCATGTCACTTCCTCCGAGTTCAGGGCGACGCCACGTCCGGCCGAGCAGGGCTGAGCTCGCCGCCGGCCGGAGTCCTCGCCTCGCGGAAAGCCGAGCAGGTGGAGCAGGCCATAGGTAAAACAGGCATGACGGAGCGACGGGGAGAAACATCCCGGGTCAATCGCGAAGCAGCGTCACCCGCACATACCGATCGCGGGTTTCAGACAGAGAGCGGATGCAGTCGCACATCGCGCGACACGATCACCGCTTCATCAACGGGCTGCGGAAGTCGTGGAATTGGTGCACTCGGCGGCGAGGGCCGAACGTCCCACTATCGCCGTACTCCGACCAGACATTGCTTCCCCCGTATCAATGATCGTTTTGTCGATGGGTTCACCACATCGACCGAAACAGCCAGCGACTATACCTAGTCAACCACACTGCCTTCAACAATCGTTACTCAAAACTGGCCAGTACCCATAAGCCAGAAGTCAAAGAGATAGGAAAACCTTGACAAGGAGTCAAGAAAGCGACGGCAGGGTTGACGGGGGATGGCAACCCGGCCGTCGCAGCTCACGGAGAGCCTCCGGCGAGACCGGTGACGCAGCCCCGGGCACTTTCGCACCCATGCAGTGTACGCGTACAATATTCATAGCCGCAAGGCCACCGACCGGCCCGCTACAAGGATGGCCTGCATGCCCAACTCCACCACCACCGAGGGAAGTCGGCTGCCCCACCAGGTCGCGGACGCGTACGTGGACGCCCTCGTGGACCTCGACCCGATCATGGGCACCTATATCGGTGTCACCGCGAGTTCGGGCCGGCTCCCCGACTTCTCGCCGGAGGGTCAGGACGCGGTGGCCGACCTGGCCCGCGCCACCCTGAAGCAGCTCACCGCGGCCGAGACCGCGCCCGGCGCGGACAGTGCCGTCGAGCGCCGCTGCGCCCGCCTGCTGCGCGAGCGGCTCACCGCCGAACTCGCCGTGCACGAGGCGGGCGAGGGACTGCGCACTGTCAGCAACATCAACTCACCACTGCACGAGGTCCGCACCGCCTTCACACTGACCCCCGCCGACACCGACGAGGACTGGGTGGCGATCGCCCGGCGGCTGCGCGCCGTACCGGACGCCCTGCGGGGCTACCAGGCCGCCCTGGACACCGGCCGCCAACGGGGCCTGCCCGCAGGTGGCCGCCAAGTCACTGCTGTGATGGGCCAGTTGACCGAATGGATCGGCGCGGACCGCGGTTGGTTCACGCGGTTCACCGACCCGGGGCCCGAGCGACTGCGCGCCGAACTCACCGCGGCCGCCCAGGTGGCCACCGGCGCCCTGGTGGAGTTGCGCGCATGGCTACGGGACAGCTATGCACCGGCCGTCGAGGGAGCCCCGGACATCGTCGGCCCCGAACGCTACGGCCTGCTCGCGCGCTACCACAACGGCACCGACCTCGACCTGAAGGAGGCGTACGCCTACGGCTGGGCGGAGTTCCACCGTCTGCTCGACGAGATGCGGACGGAGGCCGAGAAGGTGCTGCCGGGCACCCGGGATCCCTGGCGGGCGCTGGCCTGGTGCGACCGGCACGGCGAGGCCGTCGAGGGCGTCGAGCAGACCCGGCAGTGGCTCCAGTCCCTGATGGACGAGGCCATCGACGCCCTGGACGGCACCCACTTCGAGCTGGCCGAGCGGATCCGCCGGGTGGAGTCGTGCATCGCTCCGCCGGGCAGCGCCGCGGCCCCCTACTACACCGAGCCGTCACTGGACTTCTCCCGCCCCGGCCGCACCTGGCTGCCGACGATGGGCGAGACCCGCTTCCCGGCTTACGATCTGGTCACCACCTGGTACCACGAGGGCGTACCCGGCCATCACCTGCAGCTGGCCCAGTGGGCGCACGTCTCCGACAGCCTCTCCCGCTACCAGACCACCGTGGGCGTCGTCAGCGCCAACGCCGAGGGCTGGGCGCTGTACGCCGAACACCTCATGGACGAGCTGGGCTTCCTGACCTCGGCCGAACGGCGGCTGGGCTACCTGGACGCCCAGATGCACCGCGCCATCCGCGTCATCATCGACATCGGGATGCACCTGGAGCTGGAGATACCAGCCGACTCCCCCTTCCACCCCGGCGAGCGCTGGACCCCGGGACTGGCCAAGGAGTTCCTGGCCGGCCACAGCAGCCGCCCGGCCGACTACGTCGAGAGCGAGATCATCCGCTACCTGGGCATGGCGGGCCAGGCCATCGGCTACAAGCTCGGCGAGCGGGTCTGGCTCCAGGGCCGGGAGGCGGCCCGCGCCCGGCACGGTGCGGCCTTCGACCTCAAGGCCTGGCACATGGCGGCGCTCTCCCAGGGGTCCCTCGGCCTGGACGACCTGCTGAGCGAGATCTCGGCCCTGTGAGCGTCCCCTCGGCCCGCGCCGCGGGTTGCCCGGGCCGGGGATCGGGCCCCGATGTACCGAGGGGGCCTGGTGCTAAGGTGTGGTTTCAACACACCCTCATGGGTAATCCCACACGTCCTGGCGTGTTTCGAGCATGTCGCCAGGTTGCGGACGTCAGGGCAGCCGACAGCGGGTCCACCCGCACGCTGTCCGATGCGGCCCCCGGCGGTCCGGCCTCCTTCCGGCGCCGGGCGGACCACCGCGCCACCCGCGGGGTCCAGGCTCTCTTCCCGACCAGATCACCGTCAGCCGTCGGGCTATGACGTCCACGGAATCGCTCACCAAGTTATGAAGGAAGAGGGACGGATGGAGTCTCGAACCAAACGCGTTGGCAGAACCGGCCGTCCCCCCCGGCTGTCGCAGGAAGCGATCATCGCGGCCGCTCAGCGCCTGCTCGCGGAGGAAGGCGCCGACAGCCTGTCGATGAGGCGCCTGGCGAAAGAGCTCGACAGCACCCCGATGGCGATCTATCACCATGTACGCGACAAGGACGAGCTCCTGCTGCTCCTGCTGGAGGCGCACGCCCAGAGCATCCCGCACCCCGAGCTGCCCGAGGATCCGCGGGAGCGCATGATCGCGGCGGCGCAGCTCCTGCACGACGTGCTCGCCGACTGCCCCTGGATCGTCGAAGTGCTCGCCACGGACAACCTCATGGCCGCCTCCGCGCTGTGGATCGTCGAGGCGATCGTGGACGCCGCCGTCGGCTGTGGTCTCACCCCCGAGCAGGCCGTCGACGCGTACCGCACCGTCTGGTACTACACGGTGGGCGAGTTGATGATCCGTGTGACCCGCGCGCGTCACCAGGCCAAGAGCGACCAGCCCTCGCACCGGGACCGGGCACTCGCCACCCTGCCGGCGGAGACCTACCCACGGCTGGCGTCCCTGGCCGACCGGTGGGCCGAGCTCACAGCCCGCGACACCCACTACCAAGGCCTCGAAGCGGTGATCGACGGGCTGATCACCCGGGCCTGACCCGGCACGCCTGTGGCCCGCCCTTCCCCGGGCGGGCCACGGACGGAGGCGGTTCAGCCGGCCGATCCCTCATCGAGCACCTGGGCGCGCAGTGCCTTCTTGTCGACCTTGCCCACGCCCGTCAGCGGCAGCTGTGCCCGCACCACCAGGCGGTCGGGCAGCTTGTAGGCGGCGATGCCGCGCGTCCTCAGGGCGGCCTGTAACTCGCGGAGGGTGGGCGGGTCACCGAGGTCGTCGGGTACGACGCACGCGCACGTGCTCTCCCCCATCAGCTCGTCGGGCAGCGCGATGACCGCGGCGGCCTTGATGCGGTCGTCGGCGAGCAGGTGCTCCTCCAGCTCCTGCGCCGGTACCTTCTCGCCGCCCCGGTTGACCACGTCGTTGACCCGGCCCACCACTTCCAGGTTCCCGTCGGCCGTGCGGGTCACCAGGTCACCGGTGCGGAAGTAGCCGTCCTCGGTGAAACTCGTCCTGTTGTGGTCGGGCGCACGGTAGTAGCCGCGCAGGGTGTAGGGACCGCGGGTGAGCAACTCGCCCGGCTCGCCCGGGGCGGCGGGTCGGCCGTCCCGGCGCAGTACGAGGATCTCGTCGGCCGACGACATCGGGCGCCCCTGCGTGCCGCACACGACGTCCCACGGGTCGTCCAGGCGGGTGAAGTTGAGCAGGCCCTCGGCCATTCCGTAAACCTGCTGCAGCCTGCAGCCGAGCTCGGCGGGCACACGCCGCGCGGTGTCGGTGTCCAGCTTCGCCCCGCCCACCTGGAGCAGCCGCAGGGACGAGAGGTCGCAGTCGTTCCACTCCGCGGCCTCCAGCCACAGCCGCAGCAGCGGCGGAACGAGAGAGGAGGCCGTGGCCCTGGCCTGCTCGACCAGCGGAAAGCACACGTCCGGTGTCGGGGCCGGCGCCAGTACGGCCGTTCCACCGAGCCGCAGCACGCCGAGCACGCCCGGACAGGCCAGCGCGAAGTTGTGCGCCATGGGCAGCGCCGCCAGGTAGCGGCTGTCCGGGCCGAAGTTGCACAGCCGTGCGCTCTCCCGCAACTGGTACGTGTAGTCGGCGTGGGTGCGGGGGATCAGCTTGGGTCGGCCCGTGGTGCCGCCGGAGAGCAGGAACAGTGCCACGTCGAGTGGATCGGGCGCGGGCAGTTCGACGGGCTCCGCGTCCACCTCGTCGAGTGGCGTGAAGGTACCGCTGCCGCCCGCGACCAGCACCTCCCGCAGGGTGCCGCAGCGGGCCGCGACTTCCTTGGCGAGCCGTGCGTAGTCACCGTCCACGGACTCCGACGGGCAGACGTAGACGGTGGCCTCCGCCGTGTCCACCAGGTGGGTGATCTCCGCCTCTCGGTGGGCGGGGAGCGCGAACACCGGCAAGGCACCCAGCCGAAACAGCGCCAGCGAGAGCACCACCAGCTGGGGTGTGTTGGGCAGCTGCACGACCACGCGCTCGCCAGCCCGCAGTCCGCGGGCCCGCAGTCCCGCGGCGGTCCGGTCGGCGGCCAGGTCGAGTTCGCCGAAGGTCAGGGACCGGTCCGGGGTGACCACGGCGGTCCGGGTGCCGTGGTCGGGTGCCCGGTACGGCCACTCGCCGAGCGTCTCGTCCGTCCAGTACCCGCGTTCCTGGTACCGCCGGATCGCCTCGGCGGGCGGTCTCACAAGGTCGTTGCTCATCGGGGTCCCCCTACAGGTCCGCTGGGATGGATTCGGCCGGGTCCGTGATCGAGTGCCGGCCTGGTCGCGGCACGCCGCGGGCGTACAGGTCACGGCATGCTGGCCCACCGCTGGGGCGTGACGGCCACCGTCCTGCGAGCCTGGGCCACGACGTGGTCGAGGACCTGCTGGCGGTGCGCCTCCAGGTAGAAGTGGCCGCCCGGCAGGGCGTGCACTTCGCAGGGGCCCTCGGTGGCCTCGCGCCACGCCGCGGCCTCCCGCTCGTCGACCTCGGGGTCCTGGTCGCCGTACAGGACGGTGACCGGGGCGCGCAGCGGCACGCCGGGCAGCGGCCGGTAGGTCTCGATGAGCCGGTAGTCACGGCGGATGGTGGGCAGGACGGCGGCCATCAGGGACGCGTCGCCAAGAACTCGGCTGCTGGTGCCGCCGAGCCGGTACAGGTCGGCCACCAGGTCGTCGTCGCTGCCGAGATGTACGGTGCCCGGCCGTGACAGCGGCGGAGCGGGGCGGCCGGACACCGCCAGGGCGGCGGGTGCCCGGCCGGCGGCGGTCAGTCCCCGGGCGACCTCGTACGCCACGGCGGCACCCATGCTGTGCCCGAAGAGCACGGTGGGCAGGTGCGCGCCTTCGTGCCGGTCGGCCAGGAGTTCGGTGGTGATCGCGCCGGCCAGCTCGGCCATGTCCGTGGGTGCCGGTTCCTCGTACCGGTCCTCGCGTCCTGGGTACTGGATCACCGCGAACTCGACGTCCCAGGGGGCGTCCGCGGCCCACGCCCGGTAGTGGCTCGCGGCGCCGCCGGCGTGAGGGAAGCACAGCACCCGGGCTCGGGCGCACCGGCGGGGCACCGGGCGGCGCACCGCCGTCCCGGTGCGGTGGGGTATCGGGGGGTCGGTCAGCATTTCCGCCTCACTCGCTCGGTACGGGGGTCAGGGAAACCTGCCAGAACTGGGCGTAGCGGCCGCCGCGACTCAGCAGCTCCTCGTGGGTGCCCTGTTCGACGATCCGTCCGCCGTCCAGGAAGGCGATCAGGTCGGCCTGTTGGACGGTGCGCAGCCGGTGGGCGACCACCACCACGGTCCGCTCCGCCAGCAGGCGGTCGAGGCCGTCCTGGACGGCTCGCTCGTTCTCCGGGTCGAGGCCGGAGGTCGCCTCGTCCAGCAGGACGACGGGGGCGTCCTTCAGCAGGGCCCGGGCGATGGAGACGCGTTGGCGCTCCCCGCCGGAGAGGACGGCGCCGCCCTCGCCGACCGTGGTCGACCAGCCGTCCGGGAGCCTGGCCACGACCTCGTCCAGGCGGGCGGCCTCGGCGGCGGCACGGACGTCAGCTTCGTCGGCATGGGGGCGGCCGAGACGCACGTTCTCCTCGATGGTGCCGTCGAAGAGGTAGACGTCCTGGAAGACCACGGAGACGCGCCTCACCAGGTCCTCGGTGCCGATGTCGCGCACGTCCACGCCGCCGAACCGCACGGCGCCCGCGTCCACGTCGTGGAACCGCGCGAGGAGCTGCAGCAGGGTGCTCTTGCCCGCGCCCGAGGGACCGACCACCGCGAGACGCTTGCCCTCGGGCACGGTCAGGGAGACTCCGTCGAGCACGGTGCGGCCTCCTCGGCGGAAGACCACCGAGTCGAGGACGAGGTCGCTGCCGCGCGGCTCGGCCGGCTTCCCGGGCTCCGCCAGGGGCGGTTCGCGCAGCACGGCGTCCAGCCGCTCCAGCTCGCCCCGGGAGGCCCGCATCTGGCCGCTGAGGTCGGAGAGCGACAGCAGCGGGTCCACGCAGCGGGCGGCCAGCACCAGCAGCGCGAGCACCTCGGCTGGCTCGATTCGGCCGCCCAGGGCGAGCCAAGTGCCCAGCACGAGCAGCGCGGTGAACACCGCCTGCACGGTGAAGGACAGTCCCAGTACGCCGGGCAGCGCCGACAGCGCAGAGCGCCGTACCGCGCGTCGCTGGCCGTCGAGCGCGTCGTCCAGCAAGCGGAACCGTTCGCTGCTCCGGCCGCCCACGCGCAGGACCGGCTGGGCGCGGACGTACTCGATGACGCGTCCCGCCGCCTCGTCGCCCCGTCGCGCGCGCTCCGCGTCCTGGGCCGCCGTGGCCCGGCCGGTCCAGATCAGCGCCGCCGCGACGACGGGCTTGGCCACCACCGCGGCCACGCCCAGCCGCCAGTCGTAGCACAGCATCACGATGACCACGGTGAGCGGGAGCACGCCGGCGGAGACGAGCGGCTGGAGGCGGTGGGCCGGGACGGCCATCACCTGCAACACACTGCGGCTGGCGAGGACGGACACGTCGCCCACGCGGCGCGGGGTGAACCAGCCCAGGGGCAGCCGGGCCAGATGGTCGCCGAGCCGGTGGTGCAGTCCGCGGGAGAGCGCAGCGCCGACGCGGAAGCCCGACACGTCCGCGCGGTAACGCAGCAGGGCGCAGACGGTCGCCGCGGCGGCGAAGGCACCCAGCCATCCCCAGGCGTGCTGTGGCTCGCTGCCGAAGAGGGCACGCAGTATGGGGATCAGCAGCGCGTACGCCAGGCCCTCGGCCACCGCAGCCACGGTCATCAGTGCGAGCGTGCGACGGAGCGGGCTGGCGTGCTCGTCGCCCAGGACCCTCAGCAACAGGGGGATCATCGATACTCTCCTCCTTCCACGGCCGTTTCCGGGGCCGGCGGCACGCTGTCGGGCCAGGTCCGCTGTGCCTCCCACATCGCCGCGAACTTCCCTTCCCGTGCCAGGAGTTCCGCGGGCGTTCCCTGCTCCAGTACGACGCCGTCCTCCAGGACGACGACCTTGTCGGCCTCGGCGACGGTCTCCAGGCGGTGGGCGATGACGAGCTGGGTACGGTTCTCTCTCAGCGTGTCCAGGGCGCGCCGTACGTCGTACTCGGTACTGGGGTCGGCGAAGGCGGTGGCCTCGTCGAGCACCAGCACCGGGGCGTCGGAGAGCAGGGCCCGGGCGATGGAGATCCGCTGGGCCTCTCCCCCGGACAGCCCCGCGTCCTCGCCGATCACGGAGTCGTAGCCGCGGGGCAGTTCGAGGATCCGGTCGTGGATGCGGGCGAGCCGGGCCGCGCGAACGATGTCGTCGAGGTCGGCGTGCGGGACCACGAGTGCGATGTTCTCGGCCACGCTCGCGCGCAACAGCCGGACGTCCTGCAGGACGAAGGAGACCAGGCGGTACAGGTCTCGTGACCCGATCTCGCGCAGGTCGACGCCGCCGAGCAGCACGCTGCCGCGTGTTGGGTCGAAGAACCGCGGCAGCAGCTGGGCCAGGGTGGACTTGCCGCTCCCGGAGGGCCCCACCAGAGCCGTGACCGTGCCGGGTTCGAGGACGAGGTCGACGCCCCGCAGGACCTCGCGTCCGGGCTCGTAGGAGAAGGAGACGTCGCGCAGCTCCACCCGGTGACCGCGCGGTGCCACGGGCGTGGCCGGCTCGGGCAGGGGAGCGACGCGCAGCAGCTCCTGGATCCGGCCGGCCGCCCGCTGGGCCGCCTGGACGTCGTCCAGCCCGTGTCCGAGCGCGGCGACCGGGGCGGTCAGACCGAGCCCCAGCAGCAGGAAGGGCAACAGGTCGGCGGGCGGCATGGTGTCGGTGGTGATCAGTGCCGTGCCGCCGGTCAGGATGACGACCAGGACGAACGTGGGGGACAGCGCCAGGGAGGCCAGGGCGCCCAGGGCAGCCACGCCGCGCACCCAGCCGAGGAAGTAGTCGGCGAAGTCGTCAGCCGCCTCGATGAAGGCACGGTGTGCGCGACCGGCTCCGCCGAATGCCTTCACCACGGAGATGCCCTCGACGAACTCCACGGCGGAGCCGGCGATCCGGCCCATGGCCGCGTCCAGGGCCAGCTGGTCACGGCGGCGGCTCTCCGACATGAGCATGAGGTTCAGCGCCAGGCCGAGCACCACCGGGACCAGGGCGATCAGAGTGAGCCGCCAGTCGACGACGAACAGGTAGACCAGGGACACCAGCGGCACGACGACCGCGGAGGTGACCTCCCCGGGGGTGTGGGCGGTCAGCGGGTGCAGAGCGGCCACGTCGTTCTGCACCACCTGGCCGAGTTCGCCGGAGCTGCGCCGCGCGTACCAGCCGAGCGGCACCCGGCCGAGGTGCTCGGCGAGCAGCCGCCGCACGGACAACTGCAGCTCGCCGTCGATGAGGTGCCCGATGCCCGAGGACAGGGCTCCGAACAGGACGCGGACGAACAGTCCGACCGCCCCGACGGTGACGACCGTCCACACGTGGCCCTTGTCCAACGGACCGGGCAGCAGCAGCGCACGGCCCAGCTCTACGACGGCGACCAGCGGGGCGAGGCCCCCGAGGGCGCTGACGATCTGCAGCAGGAGGACGGCGGTCAGGCCGAGCCGGTGCGGACGCAGCAGCCCGGTGAGCGGCCGTCCGGTGGGCACCGCCTCGGTGGTCATCGCCCCACCTCCGTCACGGGGTCGCCGGCATGGCCGGACGCCTGGGCCGGCGCGGTCTCGCGGGAGCGCCCGGGCAGGATGACGGCGGCCACCAGCGCGGCCACGGCCAGAATCGCCCCGGCCAAGCCGAGCCCAAGCCCGAATCCGCTGGTCATGGCCTCCTCGGTCGACTCGCCCGACCGGAGAGCGCCGCGGGTGTGCTGCACCTGGACGGTCACCAGCACGGCCAGGCCGAGGGCGCCGCCGATCTGCCGGGCGCTGTTGAGCAGCGCCGAGGCCATGCCCGCCTCATGGGGCGGCAGCCCGTGGGTGGCCGCGCCGGTCGGTGGTACGAAGCACACTCCGATACCGAAGCCCGCGACCAGGGACGGCCCGAGGATGTCGGCCAGGAAGCTGCCGGTGGGGCTGATCAGGCCGAACCAGCCGAATCCGGCGGCCGCCACCAGAGCGCCCGGGACGAGCAGGGCCTTGGCCGAGAACGTACCGAGCAGCCTGGTCGCGACGGCGCTGCCGGCGATCATGCCGGCGCAGAACGGCAGAAACGCCGCGCCGGTGGCGACCGGCTTCAGTCCGAGCACCTGCTGGAGGTAGAGCGAGACGAAGTAGAAGCCCGCGAACTGCCCCGCGCACACTAGGAGCAGGAAGAGATTGGCGCCGCCAATGCCCCGCCGGGCCAGCAGTCCTAACCGGACCAGCGGGTCGGTCACCCGGGACCGGGTCTCGACCAGGACGAAGGCGAGGAGCAGCACCGCCGCCCCCGCGAGGGTGCCGATGGTCGTCGCCGAGCCCCAGGCGTACTCATTGGTGCGTACGACGCCGAGAACGAGCAGTCCGATGCCACCGGTGCCGAGCACGCCCCCGAGGACATCGAGCCGGCGCGTCCCCGTGGCGGTGCCCGCGGGCACGTGCCGCATCGCCAGCCAGGCGACGGCCAGGGCCAGCGGCACGTTGACGAACATGACCCAGCGCCAGCCGCCGTACTCGGTGAGCAGCCCGCCGGCGAGCACGCCCACCGCTCCGCCGACGGCCGACACGGCGGCGTACACACCGAGCGCCCTGGTGCGCTCCCGGCCTTCGCGCTGGGTGGTGGTGAGCACCGCGAGCGCGGCCGGCGCCATGGCTGCGGCGCCCAGGCCCTGCACCACCCGCGCGACGATCATCTCGGCCGGGTTCTGGGCCAGCGCCCCGCCGAGCGACGCCGCGGCGAAGACCACGGCGCCGAGGACCAGCAGCCGGCGCTGGCCGTACACGTCGGCTGCCCGGCCGCCCAGCAGCAGGAGGCCGCCGAACACCAGCGCGTAGGCGTTGACGACCCACGAGAGCTGTTCCGGTGCGAATCCCAGGCCGCTGCGGATGGCGGGGAGCGCCACGTTCACGATCGACATCACCATCGTCACCGTGAACTGTGCCAAGGCCACCGCTAGGAGCACTCGCCCCCGGTCCGGACCCTTCTCGTCCACTGCTCCTCCATGATTGTCGTACGCATTATTTGTACGCGTACGATAACTGTACTCGGGGCCCAAATCCCTGTCACCCCATGACGGGAAGCAGGTCGGCCGCCGTCACCGCGGACCCCGGCCGAGGAACAGCCACCTGCGGATAGCCGAGAGCGCCGGTGAGCTCCTGCCAGGCGTGAGCCACCGACAGATTGCGCTGGGCCCCGCGCAGCGGGTCGGCGCCCTCGGCGATCCGCGCCGCCAGCTCGTCCAGGGCGTGCAGCACCCCCTCCGGCCAGACCTCCTCCAGCACCCCCTTCCAGGAGGGCGGCCCGTCCGGTCCGAGCACCTCGGCACTGGCGCCCGGACCGGGCACGAACCTGCCCACCGGGTCCGGCACGGTCCGCTGCACCGGGCTCCAGACCACGGGGCCGTGGGTGTTGACCAGCGTCAGGTTTCCGGCATCCGTACCGACGGTGACGCGGTGCAGGAACAGACTCGTGCTGTCGTCACCGGGCTCCATCCGGTTCTCCACCCGCAGGGTCAGCGGAACCCCGGCGACCGTGGCGTCGACGGAGGTGAGCGGACGATCACCGGCCGCGGAGACCGAGGCCAGGGACCAGGGCCGCACCCCGCCGAAGATCTCACCGAGGATGTCCAGCAGGTCGAAGGAGACCTGGACGGCGCACATCGCGTCCACGAACACCGGCGCCCGCAGCTCCAGCAGTCGACGCGCCGCGGCGACGAAGCGACGCACGGGCTCGATGTGCGGATAGAAGGTGTTCAGCAGGTACTGCGTCCCGGTGCCGCGCGCCGTGCGCAGACAGTCCGCCAGCTCGGCCGGGTGCACCGGATGTTCCTGCAGGACGTGCATCCCACGCTCCAACAATTGGCGGGCCAGCACGGCACCCTGGCCGCCGCCGACCGAGCTGGAGACCACCACACAGGCGACGTCCACGTCCCCGGGCAGCTGGTCGACCGAGGAGTACAGCGGGACGCCGTGCTCCTCGGCGAGCGCCGCGGACCGGGCTCCGCCGCGGGCGAGGATGCCGACGAGTCGGTGGCGCTCGGGGCACCGGCGCAGCGCCGACAGGTACACCTGCCCGAAGCGGGTTCCGCACACCACGACGCGCAGCGGGCCGCGCCCCGCGCCGCTCATCGCCCGGCTCCCGTCCGCCGGGTCAGTGCCGCGGCGGTCCGCGCCACGTGCGGCGGCTGGACGCAGGTGAAGTGATCCCCGGGCACGTCGACGACCGTCAGCTCGCCGAGGCACAGCTCCCGCCAGAAGCGCGTCATGTCGTCCTGGAAACCGGGGATGAAGTGGGTCGGCGCGAGCGGGCGCAGGAAGGTGATGTCGCCCGCGTAGGGCAGCGGATCGTAGGCCGTGACCGCCTCGACCGTTTGCGAGAACACCCGGTGCAGCGCGGCCACTTGGCCGACATCGCCCAGGCCCGCCTCGGTGCGGGCGAGCGCCCGGTGCAGGTCCGCGCGCCGCTCGTCACGGGAGCGCTGAGCCAGCAGCCGGAAGCGGCGCGCCACGGCGTTCAACCGTTCGTCCCCGCCGAGCCGTTCGAACGCCCCCGGCTCGAGCACCTTCGGCGAGCCGGCCAGCGCCGCGGCGAGCGCCCGCCCCATGTCACCCTCGTCGGCGGGCCAGCCGAGGGCGTCCAGGTCGCCGCCCATGACGCGGGCGAAGGCGTAGTCGACCAGGAGCTCGTCGTCCAGCCGGTACGGGATGCGGTAGCTGGACACCACCGTCAGCCCGCGGACCACGGCCCCGCCCTCACCGAGCGCGCGGGCCAGTTCGGCGGCGATGAGCCCTCCGGAGCAGTAGCCCACTACCTCGACCTCGCGATGTCCGGCGGCGAGCACCTCGCGTGCGTACGCCGCGCCGAGGTCCTCGACGAGTCGTTGCGGGGCGAGTTCGAGATAGCCGTCGCTGTCGGGCACGGCGAGCCCCAGCAGGGGACCGTCGGCCGTGAGCTCCTTGATGAGCGGGCGGTACGGCGCGAGCGTTCCCAGCCCCTCGTGCACCAGCAGCCGCAGCGGACCGGAACCGCCGCCGCCCAGGTCGACCAGCGCGGACCGCCGGTCGGCGCCCGCGACCGAAGGCGCCGGGGTTCCGCCGCCGGGGTCCGCCGCCGTCAGCCGGGCGGCCAGTCCGGCGACCGTCGGGGTGTGCAGCAGCGCCCGCAGCAGAACGTCGAAGGAGACGTCCGCCGCCTCCGGCACGCATTCGCGCACCCGCCCCACCAACCGCGCCGCGAGCAGCGAGTCGCCGCCCGCGTCGAAGAACCCCTGTTCGCGGTCGGGGAGTTCACCGCCGAGCAACTCGGCCCACAGCTCGGCCAGGCGCCGCTCCGTCCCGGGGCGCGGCGGCTCGGCCGTCCGGTCAGCCGCACGTTCGCCGCGCCGCGGCACCCAGCCGAGCAGCCGCTTGCGGTCGACCTTGCCGTTGGAGGTGAGCGGCAGCGCGTCCACGACCTGGATGTGCGCGGGGACCATGTGGGCGGGCAACCGCTCGGCCACCCACCGACCGACCTCATCGGCGTCCAGCTCGGCGCGGTCCTGCTTGAAGGACGCGGCGAACACGCCCTGGCCGAGCGCGGCGAACGGGTCGTCGGGGCCCGGCAGGCTCAGCACGTCCTCGGCGCCCGCCTCGACAAGCAGCCGACGCCACTCCTCCTCGTGGAGGAACAGGTTTCCCCGCTCGCGCCGCAGGTCCTCGGGCTCCTCCATCATGAACGCCTGGGTGGCCGTGATCTCCGGGTGCTCCCGGGTCATCTCCAGCAGGCAGAGCCAGCCCCGCGGGGCAAGCAGCGTCCGCAGCCGGTCGATGACCCGGACGGTGTCCTGGGCGTTGTTCAGCGCTCCGGCGCTCAGTGCCACGTCGAAGGAGTTGGGCAGCAGGCCCTGCGCCCGGGGGTCCCGGTTCATGTCGAACAGGCCGAAGCTCGTCCCGGGCCGGGAGCCGAACCGCTGCCGCGCGTCGGTGAGGAAGTACTCCGAGACGTCGGTGAACAGGTACTCCACGGGCCGGTCGCCCAGCGCCTCCAGCACCGGACCGGTGGCCGCCCCGATGCCGCCGCCCACCTCCAGCACCCGTAGAGGCCGGTCCCGCACCCCGCTCGCCACGCCCCGGACGGCCGCCGCGAGCGTCGCGAGCAGGCGCTTCGCGGCCAGGTTGTCGGCGTACCAGACACGCGCGATCTCCTGGCTGCCGCCGGGGAAGAAGAGCCGCACCGCCTCCTCCTCGCCGCGCAACAGGGCGGGCAGGACGTCGGCGTGAGCGCGGAAGTAGGCGAGCAGCGGGGGCGGACAGACTTCGGCGGGAGCGTGGGCGGCGAGGTCCGCCCAGGCCCGCTCCACCTCGGCGCGCTCGGGCGCGGCGGTGCCGCGCCAGGTGCCCTCGGCTCCCTCGCGCCGGACGAGCCGGGCCCGCTCCAGGGCGTGCAGCCAGCGGCGCAGCAGCCCGTGGTGGCGCTCGTCGACCTGGAGCCGACGGATCAGTTCCGCCTCCGAATGGGCCTTGTCGCCCGCGAAGATGCCCGACGGGGCGAGCGCCTCGGCCATGGAGAGCAGGAAGGCGTGGTTCAGGCGGTCCACGTATCCGGCGATCCGCCCCGGGTCCGGCGAGACGCCCTGCGTGAACCGGGCCCTCACCGCGGCGGTCTCGGCCGCGACGGCGTGGGTCACGCAGGAGTCGGGCGCCCCCGCGCGGACCGCCGGCTCCACGAAGGCGACCAGCGAGCGCTCCAGCGCCTCGGCGCCTTCCACCAGGACGGCGCTGGAACCGACCGCCGGGTGCTCGCCAAGGACCGCGTCGATCTCGCCGAGCTCGATGCGGTGTCCTCGGATCTTGACCTGCTGGTCGGCGCGGCCCAGGAACTCGATCTCGCCGTTCGGCAGATAACGGCCGAGGTCGCCGGTGCGGTACAGGCGCTCCCCGGTCTCCGGGTGCCGAGGGAAGCGCTCGGCCGTGCGCTCCGGGTCGTTGAGGTAGCCCTCCGCCAGTCCGACACCGGTGATGTACAGCTCGCCGGCCACCAGGTCGGGGCGATCGCGCAGAGCGCTGTCCAGGACCCGGAAACCCTGGTTGGCGAGCGGAGTTCCGTACGGGATGCTGCGCCAGTGCGGTTCGACGCGGCGGATGCGGTGGTGGATCGACCAGATCGCGGCCTCGGTCGCCCCGCCGAGGCTGACCAGCTCGGCGCCCGGCAGATGGCGCCCGGCGTGGGCGGGCAGCGCCAACGGGATCCAGTCCCCCGACAGCAGCGCGAGCCGGAGCCGGCCCAGCTCACGCGGCTCGGCGTCGAGATAGTGGGCGAGCATCTGCAACTGGGCGGGCACCGAGTTCCACAGCGTCACCCCGTGGCGCTCCACCAGGTCCGCCCAGTGGGATGGGTCGCCACGGCGGGCCGGGTCGGGCAGCACCAGGGCCGCGCCGAGCGCCGTCGGCCCGAACAGGTCGTACACCGACAGGTCGAAGCCGAGCGCGGCGAGGCCGAGGACGCGGTCGGCGTCCCCCACCGCGAAGCGCTGGTTGATGTCGTGGACGGTGTTCGCGGCGGCCCGGTGACTGATCATCACGCCCTTGGGCTCACCGGTGGAGCCCGACGTGTGAATCACGTAGGCGAGGTCGCCGGGCGCCACCAGGCGCTCGACGCGGACCTCCGACGACGGCAGCGGCGCGGCGCCGGACACGTCGACCGGGCGGCAGCCGGCCGGCAGCGTCCGGGCCAGGCCAGGGTCGGAGACGACCGCGTACCGCGCCCCACAGCCGGTGAGGATCCGGTCGCGGCGCACCTGCGGCTGCGCGATGTCCACCGGCACGTACACCCCGCCTGCGAGCAGGGCGCCCAGGACTCCGACCACCTGATCGCGGCCCTTGTCCATCAGGACGGCGACGAAGTCTCCGGGACGGCATCCCGCAGCCCGCAGGTCCCCCGCCACCCGGGCGGCGCGGCGGAGCCACTCCTCGTACGTCATCGAACCGGTGGCGTCGATGACCGCCGTCCGGCCGGGGTGGTGCCGGGCGTACGCCACCAGCGGCTCGTGCAGCAGTCCGCCGGGCTCGGCGGCCGCGGTGGCGTTGACAGCGTCCCGGCGCGCCCGCTGCGAGGCGGGCAGTCCTAGCGGGTCGGCCGCGGCCCAAGGGGCGTCCTGCTCCGCCAGCCGGCGCAGCAGCCCGGCGAAGGCCGCGAACATCTCGTCCACCAAGCCGTCGGGGAACACGCCTTCCCGGACGTCCCAATTGACCTCCAGGCCGCCGAACTGGTCGGTGGCCTGGCAGTCGATCCACACCTGCGGCGTCTGGCTGATCCCGTACACCGGCCGGAGCCTCTCGGCCCCCTCGCCCAGGGCCCGGCCCACGACGCCGATGCCGCCGGTGAACACCACGGGCATCAGGGCGGCTTCGCGTCCGCGCCGCCGGGCGAGTTCGCGCAGCACCTCGACACCGCCGCACAACCGGTGGTCGAGGTCCTCGAACAGCCGCTCGCCGAGGGCGCGGGCCCGGTCGGCGAAGGCGGCCCGCCCCGACTGGTCCACCGCGAGCAGGCTCACCGAGGTGAAGTCACCGAGCAGCCGGTCCACGTGAGGGTGCAGCGGCATCCGGTTGAGGACGGTGAGCCCCAGGCTGAACCGCTCGTTGGCGCTCCAGCGGCCGATCGTCTCGGCGTACGCGGCGAGCACGGCGTTGGCCGCGGTGATGCCGTTCGCGGCCGCTCTGGCCTTCAGCGCCTTCCACGCGTCCTCGGTCAGCGAGGCGGCCAGGCGGCGGAACCGGGGCGGCGCGTCGGCGGGCGTGTGGCCGTCGGCCAGGGGAAGGGCGGGTGCGGCGGGCAGCTCGTCGACCCGGTCCCACCAGTAGGCGCGGTCGCGCGCGTAGCGCTCGGTGTCGTGCAGCCGACGCTCCGCGGCAACGTAGTCGCGGAAGGTGGCGTCGATGGGCGGGAGCGGGCATCCGGGCCGCTCGTAGCGGCGGTCCAGTTCGGTGAGCAGCAACTGGATGCTGATCCAGTCCAGCGTCATGAAGTCCATCGACAGGTGCAGCAGGCTGTGGTCCGCCAGCCGCGTCAGCCGCAGCTCGTACATGGGCCGTTCGCCCGCCGGATGCACCCGGTGGGACAGCTCCTCGCGGACGGCGGCCGTCGCCTCGGACACGGCTTCGGCGGAAGCCTCCCGCAGGTTGGTGACCCGGATACGGGTGTCGGCGAGGGCCGGCGTGATGCGCTGGGTGCCGTCCTGCGCGATGACCGACCGGAGCATGTCGTGGCGCTCGACCAGGCTGTCCCAGGCGTGCTGCAGCCGGTCCGGGTCGAGGTCGGCGGGGCGCCGGAATTCCAGGTAGATGTGGCAGGAGACGCCTCCGTAGTCGAAGGCCGCGTCCCGGCCGAGCAGATAGGCGGACTGGATGTCGGTCAGCGGGAAGGGCTCGTGGCGGGCCTCCGGCTCGGCCACCCACCCGCTCTCCGGCGCGCCCGGGGCGCCGCCGCCGCCCGCCCCGCCGGACGGGGTCCGGTCGGGCAGCTCGGACAGGAGCTGCTCCTTGCTGCCGCGCAGGGTCGCGAGACGCTCGTCCGTCATGGCGCCGCGCGGCGCTCGGAAGCGCAGCTGCCGCCCCTCCCGCCAGAGCTGGATCCCGGCCAGCTCGAACTCGCTGATCAGCTCACCGACGGTCACAGCACACCTTCCTCGAAGTCACCGGCCAGGGTCTGGTCCCCCGGCGTCCTGTCCTGGGCCGCGGCGAGCAGCCCCTCGACCAGCGCGCTCAGAGCGGCTACGGTCGGCGCCCGCATCACGTCCCGCATGGGCAGTTCGACGCCGAGGGCCCGGTGCACCTCCGCCACCAGCCGGGTGGCGAGGAGGCTGTCCCCGCCGAGCGCGAAGAAGTTCTCGTCGCGGCCCACCGAGGCGACCGGGAGCAGCTTGGTCCACAGGTCGGCCACGGTCTGCTCCGTGGCTCCCCGGGGCGGCTCGGTGGACTCCCGCGGCCGACCGGTTAGGGAGGCGAGGACGCTCTGTACGGCGCGCCGGTCGACCTTCCCGTTGGCGCTCAGCGGCAGCCCGGGCAGCGCCGCGAAGTGTCCCGGCACCATGTGGGCCGGCACCCGGTCGGCCAGCCAGCGGCGGAGGTCCTCCACGTCGGCCCCGCCGGCCGTGCGGGGCCGTTCCGCGGTCACCAGGACCTCTCCGGTGGCCTCCGCGCGCTCCACGCGCGCGTTGACCAGCCCGGCGGCGGCGCAGGCCCGCGCCCACCGCTGACCGGAGTGCAGCCAGGACGCACTCGGGCCGCCCGGCCGGAGCCGGCCGGCCTCCGCCTCCAGCGGCAGGGCGATCAGCAGGGCCAGCGGGGTGAGGCGGGTGGGTTCGAGCACGTGGAGCCGGCCTCCGGGTCTGAGCAGCAGCGCCATGGTGGCCGCGGCGGTCTCCGGGCTCGGCATGCGGTGCAGGACGTTCGCGGCCACCACCGCGTCGTAGGCGTGCAGGTGCGCGGCGGGCAGGGCGGCAGCGCCCTGGTGCACGGTGCGCACCCGGTGTCCGGAGTCCGCGAGCCGGGCGTCGGCCGCCGCCAGGAGCGTGGGGGACGAGCCGAGCAGTCTGTAGTCGACGGAGCCGGGTGCGAGACCGGCGAGCAGCCGTCCGGCACCGAGCCCGCTCATCGCATCCCACTCGGCGACCGCCAGGGGCTGCGCGGCGTCCGCGGCGTCGGCCCGCAGGGCGGCCGCGATGGCCGCGAGGCAGTTCTGGGTCGCAGGCATCGCGTCGGCCAGGCCCTCCGGCGACAGCACCGGGTCGTCCAGGAGCACCGAGGCGTGGGCCTCGCCGGTCAGTACGGCGGTCAGCATCGGCGCCGCCCAGGTCAGCGCGTTCGCCACCGACTCCAGGTGGCTGCCGGCCGCCCGCTCCCGCAGCTCCTCCAGCCGCCCGGGGGCGCGCACCTCGGCCCAGCGCGCACCCGGACGGACCGCGGCGCCGTCGCGCCGCACGACCTTGTGCCGGGCGAGGTGGTCGAGCCAGGCGTCCAGGACGGGGCGCTGCTCGGCGCGCACCGGCATGGTCACGGCCGGGGCCGGGGCGTGTGCCACCACCGGAGCGATCACCTCGGCCAGCACCGCCTCGACGAGCCCCAGTTCGAGCGGGTCGGCATCGGGCGTGGGCCCGCTGTCCGCGTGCCGCGACGGACCGGCGTCCTCGGTGCCGCTGTCCTGGCCGGTGCCGAGCGGAGCGCGCTCCACGACTGCGGCGGCCAGTTCGCGGCGGCGGTCGCCGACGGTGACGACGACCGCCGCGGAGACCTCGGGGTGCGACTGCAGGGCGGCCTCGATCTCGCCGAGTTCGACCCGGAAGCCGTTGATCTTCACCTGGTGGTCCAGTCGGCCCAGGAACTCCAGGTTCCCGTCGGGCCAGTAGCGGCCCAGGTCGCCGGTGCGGTACCAGCGTTCCCCCGCCACCACGGGGAACCGTTCCGCCGTCAGGCCGGGGTCCCCGCGGTACCCGAGGGCCACGCCGTCGCCGCCGATCCACAGCTCGCCCGGCACCCAGTCGGGGCAGTCGCGGCCCCGGCCGTCGACGACCCGGAACTTCTGGTTGCTCAGCGGCTTTCCGTAGGGGATGGACACCCACTGCGCGGGTACCTCGGTGACCTCGTACGCGTTGGACCAGATCGCGGCTTCTGTGGCGCCACCGAGCCCGACGAGGCGACATCGCCCGTGTGTCGCCGCGGCCAGCCGTCCGGGCAGGTCCAGGCCGATCCAGTCGCCCGACAGCAGGGCCAGCCGCAGCGAGGCGGGCAGCGCGCTCCCGTCCGCCGCGGTGAGCGCCATGTCGAGCAGCGCGGGGACGCTGTTCCAGACAGTCACCCCGTGCCGGGCACACAGGGCCAGCCACCGGTTCGCGTCCCGCCGGTCGGACTCGTCCACCAGGACCAGGGCACCGCCCTCGGCCAGGAGTCCGAAGATGTCCCACACCGAGAGATCGAAGTCCAGGGCGGAGACGGCCAGCACCCGGTCGCCCGGGCCGATGCCGAACCGCTCGTCGATGTCCTCGACGGTGTTGACCGCGGCCCTGTGGCTCACCTCGACGCCCTTGGGCGTACCGGTGGAACCGGAGGTGAAGATGACGTAAGCGGTGTCGTCCGGAGCGGCGGGCACGGGGGCGTCGAGCGGCTCCTCGGCCAGCGCCTCGGCGAGGGTGAGCACCTCGGCGGCGGCACCCGGCGACCGCGGCAGCCCGGTGCCGTCCAGGACGAGCCGGGCGCCGCTGAGCTCCAGGATGCGGGCGCGGCGGGCGGCCGGCTGGTCGACGCCGACGGGTACGTAGGCGGCTCCGGCGGCCAGGACGCCGAGGACCGCGGCGATCTGGTCCGGGCCCTTGGGCGCGGTGACCACCACGGACGTGCCCCGTCCGACGCCCCGACGGACGAGGGAGCCCGCGACGCGCAGGGCCCGCTCGGCCAGTTCGCCGTGGGTGAGCCGCCCGCTGTCCTGCCAGAGCAGCGCGGGCTCGGCCGCCCGCTGTCCGGCGCGCTCGAAGAAGGCCGTGTGCAGCAGGCGACCGCTGTGCTCACGGACCGCGGAGTTGACCTCGTCGCGGCGGCGCCGCTGGGCGACGGGCAAGGCGAGATCCACGTCAACGGGGCTGTCGCCGCTGGCCAGGTCGTGCAGCAGCGTCGTGTACGCCGTCATCATCGCGGCCGGCATCTCCGCGGGGAACAGGTCGTCCACGGTGTCCCAGGCCAGCAGCAGCCCCCCGTCCCGGGTGACGTAGACCTGGTGGTCGAGCCAGACCTGCGGGGTCTGGGAGAGCATCCAGGTCAGTTCCCCGAACCGGGCGGCGCAGGCGTCCGGGACCAGCGGGGCGTCGAGGTTGCAGGCGAAGACGACGGGCGCGCTGCGCGGCGCGTCCCCGTCGGCGCGGACGAAGTCGCGCAGCAAGTCCACGCCGGTGTACGCGGCATGCGCCACGTCCTCGTGGAGCCGGCGCTGCACGGCCCGGGCACGCTCGGCGAAGTCGTCCCCGCTGGTGAGGTCGACCTCCAGCAGGACCAGGCTGGTGAAGTCGGCGACGATGCGCCCGATCTGGGGGTGCGCCTCGAGATCGCGGTCGAAGAGGGGCAGGTTGAGCAGGAACCGGTCCTCGCCGCTGAAGCGGGCGAGGACCTCGGAGAAGGCCGTGGCGAGCAGGACGGCGGGCGTGACACCGGCCCGGGCGGCCCGCTGCCGCAGGGCGCGCCACTCGCCGGGTGCCAATTCGTGGGTGCGCCGCACGAAGCGGGTGACCGGGAGGGCGGCGGGCTCGACGGCCAGCGGCAGCCGGGGACCGCCGGGCAACTCCGGCAGCCGCCGCTGCCAGTAGGCGCGCGCCGTCTCGCGCTCGCCCTGCCGGGTCTCGGCGCGTTCGGCGAGATACCGCTGGAACGTGTACGCTGGCCCGTTTACCGACGTGGGGTCCTCGTAGAGCGCGGCCAGGTCAGCGAGCAGCAGCCGGATGCTGTGCACATCGGCGACGAGCAGGTCGACATTGAGGTGCAGCCGGTGTCCGGCCCCCGGCAGCCTGCTGAGCTGAAGGTCCAGCACCTCGCCGGCGCCCACGTCCAGGCGGCGGTGCGAGAGCCGGCCGCGCAGCTCCTCCAGGGCGCGGGCGGTGGCCTCCGCGGACAGGCCGCCGAAGTCGTGCACGGTCAGGCCGGGCCAGGGGGACCGGGCCAGCACCCGCTGCGTCCCGTCGGCCTCGAACCTGGCGCGCAGCATGGGGTGCAGATCCAGCAGGGCACGCACGGCACGCTCCAGACGGCCGGCGTCGACGTCCCGGGCGTCGATCTCGAGGTAAGCGTGGCAGCCCACACCGCCCAGCGGCTGGTCGTCGCCGCGCCCGATCCAGTACGCCTGCTGCACCGCGGTGAGCGGGAAGGGTTCCCCGGTGTCGAGGACGGCCTCCCGGACGGGCCGGCGGTCCGCCGGCTCCGGTGCGGGCGCGGCTCCGGCCGCGTTCGCCAGCAGCTCGTACCACGCCGAGAGACGGGGCTCTGCGGACAGCCGCCGGAAGTCGACCCGGGCACCGGCGCGGTTGAGCTTGTTGGTGAGAACCATGAGCTGGATGGACTGCAGGCCGAGTTCGAAGAGGTTCACGTCGTCGTGCTCGGGGCGCAGGTCCATGTCCAGCAGCCGGGAAACCTCCTGTCGCAGGGTCTCCGGGTCCCATACGGGAGCTGCCGTGCTCACCGGCACGGCCTTGGGCGGCACAATCTCCTGTGACATCCGTCAACTCCGGTTCATCGGTCTGGGGCGAGCGGCTCTGCGCACCCTGGCCTGGGGATGGCGGCTCAGGAGCGACCGGAAGCCCGGCACAGCCTCACATCTGCGACTGGCCAGAATCTGGATGTTTTCTGGGGGCCCGCGGACGTCGGGCGGCGGACATGCCGAACCGCCCGCGTAGTCGGAACGCGGGCGGTCGGGCGAGGCGGCGGCCTGGGGGTCAGACCCGGCCGAGCGGCAGATGGGGCTCCTGGGGGAATTCCACCTCGATCGCGTCACCTGGACGCACCACACCGCCCGCCCGTACGACGCTCATGATTCCGGCCTTGTGCGTGACGGCACCGGCGTCGTCCCGGCCGACGACGTGTTTCAGCAGCCCGCCCTGGAAGTCGTCGATCTGCTTGCAGGGCGCGCGCAGGCCGGTCACCTCCAGCACCGCGTCACCGCCGATCCGCAGGACCGTGCCTACGGGCAGGCCGAGCAGGTGGATGCCGCGGGTGGTGATGTTTTCCCCGAGCGCCCCGGGCGCCACCCGGAACCCCGCGGCGCGGAACTCCGCCAGGGCCTCCTCGGGCATCAGATGGACCTGGCGCAGGTTCGGCCGGGTGGGATCCTGCTCGACTCGCACCCGATGCCTGACCGTCCGACCGGCGTGGGCGTCGCCCGCAACACCCAGGCCGGCCAGCAGGGTGATGCTCTCCCGGTTCGGTTTGCTGAACGCGTGTCCGCTGTCGCGGCTGACCGCCGTCACCGTCCCGGTCACGCGCCGGAACCTCCCGCGCGGGCCCTCGCGCGCTCACGGCACGCGACCTTCGTCGCCTCGACCGTGCTGCGGGCCAACGCGACTGCGTCGAAGAGGAGTTCGCGGCGCATCGCGTCGCCGCCGGGGACGTGCTGCTGGGTGCGCAGCAGCACGGCGGCGCAGGACAGGGCGTCGCAGGCTGCACTGATCTCCGGAGGGATGCGCCGCAGCCGCGGGGCGCGCAGCTCCGAGGCCAGCCTTTCCAGGTCGCGCACGACCGTCGTGAGGTCCACGGTCGTCTCCTGAACGGTACTCACCGAACGACTCCCTTCTCGTCCCCGGCGCCGGGACGCCGCTCACCGGCGTCCCGGAGGGAGGACCACAGATGTCAAGCGGACTGGTCCGTCTTCGTGACGAGGTAGTTGCCGAGCACCAGGTAGTCGATCTCCGTGCCCAGGAAGCAGTTCACCGCGTCGGCCGGCGAGCACACGATGGGCTCGCCCGCCACGTTGAACGAGGTGTTGATCAGGCAGGGCACGTCGGTCAGCGCGGTGAACCGGCGCAGCAGCGACGTCAGCAGCGGCGCGTCCTCGTCGGTGAGCGTCTGCACCCGGGAGGTGCCGTCCACGTGTGTGGCACCGGGGATGATGTCGTGGTACTCCGGCCGCACCGGGAAGACGAACGTCATGTACGGCGAACGCTTCTTGCGGCCCATCTCGAAGATCTTCGGGGCGTCCGACTCCAGCACGATCGGCGCGAACGGCCGGAACGGCTCGCGGTGCTTGACCCGCGTGTTGATGACGTCCTTGATGTCCGGGAACTTGGGGTTGGCCAGGATGCTGCGGTGTCCGAGGGCCCGCGGACCGTGTTCCAGCCGGCCCTGGAACCAGCCGATCACGACCTTCTCCGTGAGCAGCTTCGCCACCTGGTCGACGACCTCTTCCTCGGCCAGCCGGGTCCACCACACCCGCCCGGTGAACTCGCGCAGGGTCTGCTCGATCGTGGCGCTATCGTACTCCGGTCCGAGGTAGGGAGTGACCGAGTCGGCGAACTTCACCTCGGCGGTGTTGTCCGGGTGATTGGCCCAGGCGTGGACGGCGGCGCCGATGACGACTCCGGTGTCACTGGCACCGAAGCTGACCGACATGTCCTCGAAGCGCGAACCCTCGAGCAGCTTGGTGTTGTTCACGCAGTTCAGCGCGAGGCCGCCCTCGAACAGCAGGTGGTTCAGCTCGGTGCGGGCCTCCAGCGCGCGGAGCTGGTGGCTGGTGACGACCGTGAGCATCTCCTGTGCCGCGGCGGCCAGATTGGACTTGTACTCGATGGTGTCCTCGTGGGGTCCGAAATACTTCTCGAACAGGTCGTCGAAGGCACGGCCGTTCTCCGGGTCGTGCGGCCGGCAGAGGGTGTAGCGCCCGTCCTCGTGCAGCTGGACGATGTGTTCGAGGAACGGGTTCGGGGAGGGCGGCTCGGCGAACCCGGAAAGGCCCATGACCTTGTACTCGTCGTTGTTGGGCACGAAGCCCAGGTACCGCGTGATGGAGGCGAAGAGATTGCCGAGCGAGTCGTTCGCGCTGATCGTCGACTCGTCGAAGACCCGGATCCGGCCGTCGCGGATCTCACCGATCAGGGAGGAGAACAGTTCGGCGCGGCCGTCACTGATCAGAAATGCGGTGTCCTTCTTCCCCGCCATGTAGTAACCGGTCATCGCATGCGCGAGGTGGTGCTGCACGAAAACCACCTTGTCCGGATCCGGGGTGAACCCGGTACGTGCGGCGAAGTCGGCGAGGATCGCGTCCGGGCCGAGTGCCCCGTCGAACAGCGCGCCGAGGTGGCTCAGCCGGAAGACCTTGTCCGCCGGCTTCATCGGAGCGGCGGCCAGTTCGGCCATCATCGCGTCGAACACCTGGTCGGAGAATTTCCACGGTATGGCGATGAGATCGACGTCGGAAAACTCGATCCCCGCCTTTTCGAGGCACCACTTCACCGCGTTGGCGGGGAAGTCGGAGGTCTTCTTCTCCCGGTTGAGCCGCTCTTCCTCGACGGCGGCGACCAGCTTGCCGTCGATCAGCAGCGCGGCACCCGCGTCATGACCGAGAACGTAATGCTTTTCGGTGCCAACCGCGCCATAGTGCTCGGCGAAGAGTTCTGCGCCCCGGGTGAACCCGTTGCACCCCAGAACAATCATGGCAAATTCCTTCTCTGTTGTGCTGAGTCGCGCGGACACTCGAGCGGCTTGTCCCGCCAGCGAATTTCCCGGTCAGGCTACCGGCGCAGATCAACCCGCCGCAATGTGCGAGATCCACCGCCGGATATGCGTTTCTCACATCCGCACAAAAAAACGTGACTGTCGAGTACAGTAAGAGCCCAACTGCCGCTGACTGATTTCCAGCGGCATTCGTATGCGCCGTAATTCCGCATCGAGCCAGTCCTGGGGAGGGCTGCTATGCCACTGGACCGCATACTCCGCAACCTGATCGCCTGGCAACGCGCCGACGGCCCTCCGGTTCCGGTCCGCGACCTGGGGATCACGGAGGCCCGCGAGCGGTATCTCGCCAACGCCACCAGCCAGCCCCGGCAGGACGGGGGCCCGCGCGACGCCGTCATCGCCGTCGACCGGACGGTCGACGCCGCGGACGGGGCGACGTTCCGGTGCCGGGTCTACACACCGGGGACGGACGAGGGGCGGCTGGTCACCTATCTGCACGGCGGCGGCTGGGCGCTGGGCGACGTCGACAGCCACGACCAGGTCTGCCGCATCGTGGCCGCGTCGCTGGGTGCGGTGGTCGTCTCGGCCGACTACCGCCGGGCACCGGAATTCCCCTATCCCACCCCCCTCCTCGACGCCGTCGCCGCGGCGCGCTGGGCGAGTGGCGCCTTCCCCGGACGCGACCACGTGCTCGCCGGTGACAGCGCGGGCGCCAGCCTGGCAATCGGTGTCACACTGGACGCGCGCGACACTGGCGACCTGAGGTTCGCCGCCCAGCTCCTGCTGTACCCGCCGGTGGACCCGCGGCTGCTGTTCGCCGCGGCCAGCGACCACGCCGAGGGCTATCTGCTGTCGGTCGACGACATGGCGTACCACTACGACCTGTACGTCCCCGACCCGCAGCGGCGTTTCGACCCCGCGATCGACCTGCTCAGCGCGGACTTGCGGCACCTGCCGCCGGCGGTGGTCGCGACGGCCGAGTTCGACCCGCTCCACGACGAGGGCGTCGAACTGGCCGACAAACTGGCCGTCGCCGGGGTGCCGGTCCGTCATGTGCCGGGGCCGGGTCTGGTGCACGGCTACTTCCTGATGCAGGACATCGTGCCCGCCGCCGCCGCCCGCTCCCGGGTCGTTCTCCAGAAGCTGGACACGGCGCTGCGCACGACGCGCCGTCCCGCGGCCGGGCGGTACGCCGAGACGGTGGGGGTGGACTGAGCCGCCGGGGCGTCCGGGCCGGCCGGGCGTCCGAGCCGACGAGGCGCCGACCGGGACTTTTCCCCGGTCGGCGCCTCGGCCTGTCGGCGGCCGGCGTCAGGCGGCCGGCGTCAGGAAGCGGCCCGCTTGCGGCGCCGCTCGCGCAGAACCTCCGTCACGCCCGGCTCGTGGTCGGCGTACATCACGTTCAGTTCCTCGTCCAGGAACAGCCGGCGCATCACCACGCGCTGGATCTTCCCGCTCGTGGTGCGCCGCACCCCGCCGCGCCGCAGCAGGCAGACCCCGCCGACGGGGACCCCGAACGTCCGGGCCACCGTCTCCCGGATCCCGTCGGCCAGACCGCGCAGGCGCTCCTCGGCCGGGCGGCCGTGGACCTCGTGCGTGACGACCAGCGCCTCCTGCGGGACGAGCCCCGCCGTCGGCACGGTGAACGCGGCCCCGGCGGAGGCCAGTTCGGGGTACCGCGCCCGCAGCTCCCGCTCGACGTCCTGCGGATGGAGGTGCCGGCCGCCCACGGTCAGCACCTCCTGGAGCCGGCCCGCCACATAGAGCTCGCCCTCGTGCACGGCCCCCAGGTCGCCGGTGCGCACGTACCCGCTCGGTAGGAAGGCGTGCTCCGTCGCCGACCGGTTGTTCCAGTACTCCCGGGCGAGGCTGGGGCCCCGCAGCCATATCTCGCCGATGTCCCCGGGCGCCGCTTCCTCGCCGGTACGCGCGTCGGCGATCAGCACGTCGTAGTCGTGAGGTGTCCCGCAGCTCACCAGCTCGACCCCGGCCTCGGCCGGTACGAACCGGTGCCGCTTCAGCTCGTCGGCGTCGACCGTCGTGACCACCGCCTTGCGCCGCGCCGCGGTGGAGACGAAAACCGTCGCCTCCGCCATGCCGTAGCAGGGGCAGAGCGCGTCGTCGCGCAGCCCCGCGGGGGCGAAGCGCTTCGCGAACGCATCCAGCGTCGCGATGTCGATCCGCTCCGAGCCGTTCGAGGCGATCCGCCACCGGGACAGGTCCAGGCCGGCCAACTGCTCCTCGGTGACCCGGGCGCAGCACAGTTCGTAGGCGAAGTTCGGTGCCGCGGACGAGTAGACGTCGTAGTCACTGATCAACCGCAGCCAGTGGTGCGGCCGTTGCAGGAACGCGCTGGGACGCATCAGCACGCAGGTGGCGCCGAGGAGCAGCGCGGGCAGGAGCTGACCGAGCAGCCCCATGTCGTGGTAGAGCGGCAGCCACCCGCCCAGCCGCACGTCCGCCGTCAGTCCGAAGGCGCGGCGCTGGCTCTCCACGTTGTGCAGGAGGTTGCCGTGGCTGAGCACGACGCCCTTGGGCTCGCCCGTCGTACCGGAGGTGTACTGGAGCATCGCGACGGTCCGTTGGTCCGGCTCCCGAGGTGTCCAGGGCCCCGGGTCTGGCAGGGCTCCGCCGTCCGTCGCCACCACCCGGGCGCCGAGCCCGCCGGTCTCTGCCCCGGCCCGGACCTCGGGCAGGTTCTCGCCGTCGGTCAGCACCACGGAGGCCGCGGCGTTGCGGGCGATGCCGCTCACCCGCTCCTGCTCGTGGCGGTAGCGGCCGGGCAGCGGGGCGGGTACGGCCACCACTCCGGCGTACAGGCACCCCGCGTACGCGGCGGCGAAGTCGAATCCGGTCGGGTACAGCAGCAGCACCCGGGTACCGACCGGGTAGCGGGCGGCCAGCCAGGCGCCGATCCTCCTGGCCTCGGCGTCCAGGTCGGCGTACGACCACCGGGTGGCGCCGTCGGGTCGTTCCACGTCGTCCACGAAGATCACCGCGGTGCGTTCCGGTGTCGAGAGCGCGTGCTCACGCATCACCGCAGCAGCACTGATGGCATGCGGCAAATCGACCATGACCCTCAATTCCTCTTTCCTGCCGCGTGCACGGCTCGATACCCCGGGACGTCGTGCCGACGCCTCGTCAGGGGCGGGTGGGTGGAGTGACGGATGTGCAGGAGTCGGGCATCACGACAGGTGGGTGGCCGCGACCGGCCGCCGAGGCGGGCGCGACGGGGAAGGCGGCCCGGCCGCCCGGGGGGAAAGGTGGCCGGGCCGCCCGGCTGGCGCGGGGCCGACGCGGTGGCGTGACCGCGGCGGGCCCGCGGCTGTCACCGGGGCGCTGCCCCGCTCTCGCCTCGGATCGGGGCGGCCGCGCCCTCGACGAACAGCTCCCGGGCCTTGGCCCGCTGGAGCTTGCCGCTGGTCGTCTTGGGGATGCTCCGCTTCGGCACAAGATGGATCGCGGCCGGGGTCACACCGGTCCGTGAGCTCACCGCGGCCCGCACGGCCTGGCGCAGCGCCTCGTGCTGCTCGCCGTCCAGTTCGGTCTCGACGATCAGGTGGAGTTCCTCGGAGTCGGCGTCCTCGGGCCGGTGCCCCACCGCAATCACGGCGCCCAGGCGCACCCCGGGCACGGTCTCGGCGGCCTGCTCGAAGTCCGAGGGGAAGTAGTTGGCCCCCCGCATGATGATCAGGTCCTTGGCCCGGCTGGTGATCCGCAGGCTGCCGTCGCGCAGGTAGCCGATGTCGCCGGTCCGCCACCAGTTTGTCGCGTCCGTCGCGGCGGCGGACTCCTCCGGCAGGTCGAAGTACCCGGTCGTGCGCGAGGGACTGCGGAACTGGACGTGTCCGATCTGGTTCTCCCCCAGGGGCTCGCCGTTGTCGTCCACGACACGGACCTCCGCGCCGGCCACGGGCACGCCGCAGTCGACCACCTGCACCGCGGTCGGGCTCTGCGGGTCGACGTCGACCACCCGTCCCCCGGTGACGGCGGTCTCCCGGTCGATGGAGTCGTACCGGAACGGCGCGTCGGGCCGCTTGACGGTGATGACCAGGGTGGCCTCGGCCATCCCGTAGCCCGGTGTGAACGCCCGTGGCGGCAGACCCCACCGGGAGAACCGCTCGACGAAGCGCCGGGCGGTGGCGGGCTGGACGGGTTCCGCGCCGCAGACCGCCATGCGCCAGCAGGACAGGTCCACGCCGTCCAGCTCCTCGTCGCGCACCCGCGAGGTGACGTAGCCATAGGCGAAGTTCGGCGCGGCGGCGACGGCACCGCGGTAGGTGCTGATGTGCCGCAGCCACTCGCCCGGGGCGCGCAGGAAGCGGGTGGGGGGCATCAGCACCGTGCCGCCGCCGACGTAGACGGGGCACAGGACGCCGGTGATCAGCCCCATGTCGTGGTACAGCGGTGCCCAGCTGACCGTCGTGTCCGCGCGCGTCCACCCCGTGGCGTCGGTGAACTGCTGGCAGTTGGCCGCCAGGGCGGCGTGCGAGATCATGACGCCCTTGGGCCTGCCTGTCGAGCCCGAGGTGCACTGGATCAGCGCCGTGTCGTCAAGGTTCGGCCGTCGGATCGGGTGCGTGGGAGCGTCACTGGCGGTGGCCCGCGCGTACAGTGCGGCGCCGGCGAGCAGGGTCGCGCCGGCGAGCTCGGGCAGGGCCTCGATGACGGCTTCCGTGGTGACGACCGCGGCAGGCCGCAGATACGCCACCAGTTCCTTCATCTGGCCTGCGAACCCGGCGGCGCCGCCGAACCGTATGGGCACCGCGATCGCCGTCGGTACGGCGCCGAGCAGCTGGGTGCCGAAGAAGGCGGTGAGGAACTCTACGCCCGTGGGCAGGCAGAGCAGCACCCGGTCGCCGTGTCCGACTCCCCGCTCGGCGAGGGCGGCCGCGCACCGGGCGGCGTTGCCGACTAGGGCGTCGTAGCGCAGGGTGTCCTCGATGCCGGGCTCCGGGATCAGCGTGAGCGCCGATCCGTCGGAGCCACGTTCCGCCTCTGCCAGCAGAGCGTGCCACACGCTCGGGAACGGGTCTGTCGCGGTCATCCGATGTTCTCCTCGATAACGCTGCTGAGCTGATCGACGACCCACGGCCGCACCGAGACGTCGTCGGAGACGATGCGGGCGGGGTGGAATCCGTGCCGGCCGGCCAGGTCCCGGGCGGCCAGCACGCCGGCCGAGGTCAGTCCGCCGTACGACGGGCTCGGCGTCGTGGGCTCGAAGCCGAGCAGAATCGTCTCGGCCAGGCAGGAGTAGAGAATCCCCGGCGGCAGTGTGATGCCCGGGAAGCGGGGCGTCTGCAGTCCGGGAAGCTGGATGCGCCCGCCGGAGACCAGGGTGACGTTCGACAGGCCCGCCACCGCCGGGTGCACGTCACCGGGGACCGCGAGGTCGCAGACCAGCACCTTGCGGTCGCCGGCGAGGTGGTGGGGCAGGATCACCGGGTCGGCCGAGTTGGTGGCGCTCACCACGATGGGGCAGTCCCGCAGCGCTTCGAGGTCCTCGGCGACCGACACGTCCGTCACACCGGTGAGCCGGTCGGTGACGGTGGCCAGCCGCCGCGCCGAGCCCGGCCGGCCGACCAGCACCAGCGACTCGCAGTGCGGGGCGACCAGTTCGGCCATCACCGCGCCGATGTTGCCGACGCCGCCGACGAGTCCCACGCGGCGCTCGCCCGCCCCGGACTCCAGCAGCGTCAGACGCAGCAGGTCGTAGGCGCAGGCGGCGGTCAGGGAGTTGCCCGACGTCACCCTCGTACGGTCCTCGACCACGTCCCGGGCGGCGTTGGTGACGATCGACGTGTGGCCGCCGAGACCGATGACGTCGGCACCGAGGGAGACGGCCAGCTCCACCCCGTCGAGCACCGTCCGGCGCAGCCACGGCCCCTGACCGGCCCGCAGCGCGGCATTGGCCTGGGCGGCGGTGAACGGCACGGCCACCATGACGACCTCGACGGTGCCCCGGGTCTCGGACGTGACGCGGTGCCGGACGACCTCGAACGGGTCGAGCTCCCCCTGGATCCGGTCGAGCGCGGCCGCGCACTGCTCGTCCGACCAGGCCGCCAGTTCCGGCGCCATCGCCCCCAGCTTGCCCGGCACGTCCAGGTTGGCGAGGAACACGACGCGGGGCACCTCGGCCCGGCGCGCACCGCGGCGGACCAGCCGGCTCTCGCGAGGCTGCGGTACATGCTGCCGCGGCTGCCACTCACCGGTCGGCGGTACGGTCAGATGCTCGAGGAGCGAGGCGTAGTCGCCGCGCGAGAGCAGCCCGGCGACGTCGTCGAACGCCGCCGCGACGCGGTCCACGTCGGCCGGCTGGAGCAGCGCGGACGGCTGGACGCGGACCGTCGTCGGCGCCGACAGGGTAGGGATGACGCGGATCCGGTGCGTGTGCAGCAGGCGGCCCGCGATGAGGTAACCCAGCGACTCGGAGTCGAACACCTCGCGCAGGAGCCCTGATTCGGGCCGCGGCAGACGGAACTCCACTCCCAGCAGCAGTCCGCGTCCGCGCACCTCGGCGACGGCGTCCGGCCAGCGGGCCGCCACCTCGTCGAGCCGTTCCCGCAGCAGCGCGCCCACGTCGCCGATCCGCTCGCGCCAGTCGAGGGCCAGGCGCACCGCGGCCGCCGCGATCCGCGAGGAGAAGTCGTCGTCGGCGAAGGTGGACGTGTGGTGCCGGCCGAATTCCGGTACGTACCGGTCGGCGGTGACCAGCAGCGCCGACACCTTGGCCAGTCCGCCGCCGAGGGACTTGGAGAACAGGTAGTAGTCGGCGACCACGCCCGAGGACTCGGAGGCGAGGAAGGTGCCCGTGCGCGCCATGCCGCACTGGATCTCGTCGAAGACCAGGGCCGCTCCATGACGGTCGGCCAGTTCACGCAGGGCCGTCAGGGTCTCGACGGGCACCTCGTGCACGCCGGCCTCCCCCTGCACGGGCTCCACGAAGCAGGCGGCGAGCGGCGACAGATGGCGTACGACGGAGTGCGGCACACCGTCGGCGTCGATCGTGACCGGGTACACCGGCAGGAGTTCTGCGTCGAGCGCGGTCACCACCGCGCGGGGCGTCCAGTCGTGCAGCCGCAGGTGCCGGGGGCCCGGTACGTGCAGGTCCGCGGGCACGTTGCCGCCGTGCGTCAGCGTGCCCGCGCCGGTCGTCTTGCCGTGGAAGGCGTTCTTCAGCGAGACGAAGACCGGGTCGGCCCGTCGCATCGCGGCGATCGTCTCCAGCCCCTCGGTCAGCAGCTCCTCGCACGGCAGCCCGGCCGCGGGCCCGCTCGCGCACAGGACGTGCCCGACACCCTCCCTGCGCACGCGGCGCAGGGTCAGCTCGAACTCCTCCTGCAGTGCGCCGAGTCGCCGCCTGCGCTCCACCGTGGCGTGCTTGACCGCGGCCTCCACCGCGTCCGCGCCGGTGCTCCCGAGGGTCACCACGTACCTCGCACCGGTCGTGGCGCCGACGGTGTCCGACAGAAGCCGGGCCAGCTCGGCGGCGCCCGGACGGAAGCTTCCCTGGGCGTTGAAGGGGACCTCTTCGTCGAGGCACCGCCGCGCCACCTCGACCAGCGCCGGATGGTTGTGCCCGAACAGCGACGAGCCCGCACCACCGACGAGGTCCAGCACCTGGTCCCCGGTGCCGGAGCCCGCCTCGCCGTCCGGCCGCTCCAGCGTCAGGTGATCGCCCCGGCCGGCCCGGTAGGTGACGTCCAGATGCAGGGCGCGGAAGAGCCGGGCGAATTCCGGCCGGGCGTACCGCGCGAAATCCGAGTCGGCACTCATGCGGCGTTTTCTCCTTGCCCCGGCCGCACCATGAGCGACGCGGTGACGTGGTCGACGGCGTCGCGCAGGGTCAGCATCGACGCCGCCTGCTCGTCCGAGATCCGTATGCCGAAGGTGTTCTCCATCTCGATGACCAGATCGATGGACCGGACGGAGTCGAGCCCGTAGTCCACCAGCGGGACGTCCGGGTTGATCTCGGATATGTGCAGTCGTTCGCGGAAGAGTTCTTCGATGACCTCGAAGACATCGTGGATCATTGGTTCTTTCCCCATTCGAGGCGAGATGTGAAGTTCAACGCCGTATCGCCACGGCGAGCGAGAGATCTGTCTGCGAACGCACCCGGACCGGCACCGACGCCCCGCCGTACGAGGCGCGCAACGCGTCACCGGGCCGGCTGAGTTCGATCTGCCAGAACACGAAGTCGCCCAGGGCGGCGATGGCGTTCAATGCCTTGAAAGCCGCTTCCTTGGCGACGAACAGCTCACCCGGGCTGTACTCCCCGTCCGGCGCGAGCAGGGTCTGCCGCTCCCGCCGGCGAAAGACGAACCGGGCCATGCGCTCCGTCACTGCCGTGTCCTCGATGTCGACCCCGACCGCCCGGGCACCGGGCACCACCGCCGCGACCGCCAGGCGCTCGGTATGGGAGATCGAACCGGGGAACCCCCGCGGGAAGACCGGCCGGCCGTCGGGGGCGCGGGGCACGACCCGATCGGCCGACCCGGCCGAGGCCAGCGCCGCGCCGGCCGCGCGGCGCCCCGCCGCGAACTGCTCGGCCGGTCCGTGGGGCCACGGCACCGGGTGGAAGCCCAGTGCCGTCTCCGCCGCGACGCCCCTGGGGAGCTCCAGATCGACGGTCACCACGGGCCCCTCAGCCGCGCAGGGCGACGACGTGGCCGGCCAGCGAGTCGATGGAGCGCAGTACCTCCGGGTGCACTTCGTCGTCCCATTCGAAGCCGAACGCGTCCTCCATGGCCACCAGCAGGCTGACCAGCCCGGTGGAGGACACGCCCGCCTCGCGCAACGACATGTCGTCCGGCACACCGCTGACGAAGCGGTCGTTCCCGAACAGGTCGGTCAGCAGCCCGCGAATGCGCTGCCGGGCGGCCTCGACTTCCTGGTCAGACATGTGCTTCCGCTTCTTCGACGAACTTTAGGACCAGCGTCTGGAAGGTCTCGGGGTCATCGAGGTAGGGCACGTGACCGGCGTTCGACATGATCTCGCAGCGGCCCTTGGGGAACAGCGCGGCCAGATCGCGGCCGCGTCCCGGGCTGAGCAGGATGTCGTCGTCGCCGAGGACGATCAGGGTCGGCGCGACGACGCGGGACAGCAGCTCGGGGCTGGTGTCGCCCTGCTGGGCCAGGGTCAGGCCGTTGATGAGCTCCTCGGGGGTGTTCATCGCCATGAAGCTCTCCCGCAGCCCCAGGAAGCCCGGCGTACCGCCCTCCTCGTTCATCTCGCCGGCGATCACCTCGGGGTACATGTGGTTGTACAGCGCGGCGATGCCCTCGTTCTTCAGGGTCAGCAGCCAGGCCCGGTTGAGCTGCCGGTGCCGCCGCATCCCGCGCAGACCGAACACCGGGCCCGCCAGCACCAGCCCCCGGACCCGGTCCGGGTACTCCAGCGCCACGTCCCGGGCAAGCTGGGTGGAGGCCGAGGTGCCGACCAGGTACGTCGACTCGATCTCCAGGGCGTCGAGCAAGCCGATCACGTCGGCCGCGTGCTCCTCCCAGGTCGGCTCCTGGGACAGCCGCGTCGACGCGCCGTGGTTGCAGAAGTCGTACGTCACCACGCGGTGGCGCCGGGACAGCTCCCCGGTGTACTCCCGCCAGAACGGCGCGGTCAGGAAGAAGTTGTTGAGGAAGGTGATGGCCGTGCCCTCACCGACGGACTCGTAGTAGAGCTCGACCCCGTCCCTGGTGCGGGCGCGCGGCGCGTCCTGGTGGTACGACAGGTCCTGCTGCGTCTCTTCATCGACTGGCATTGCTTTCCACCCTTGTCTGATTTCTGGCTTCCGCGCCCGGGAGGACGCGCGCGAACTCGGCGACGACGGCGGCCGCGGGGACCTCGTGGGAGACGGCACCGCAGGACAGGCCGCAGTACATCGCCATCTCATCGATCCGGCCGGTGGTCGCTTCGGTCGGCACCGCGGAACTGAACCGCGGCACCAGGTAGGGCTTTCCTTCGACCACCGTGCGGCCGATGAACTTCTTGGCCTGCCCCGGGTCGGCGGTCGCGGAGGTCGCCAGCACCCGGTGCCGTCGACCCGGCCAGCCGATCTCGTAGACATCCGTGATCACGGTGTCGCTGCCCTTGGCGGCGGTCACCGCCCCCTTGAAGTAGGGGTGCGCCCGGGACTCGGTGGCGACGACGAAGGCGGTGCCCAGCAGTACGCCGTCGGCGCCGGCGGCAACGGCCCGGCCGGCCTCCTCGGGCGAGCCGATCCCGCCCGAGGCGACGAGGCAGGCGTCGGGCATCCGTGCGCGCAGCGCGCCGACCAGCTCGTCGCGCCGGGCCGTGCCGAGCAGATGACCGCCGGCCTCGACGCCCTGGGCCACCACCACGGCGCCCTGCTCGGCCGCGCAAACCCCGTCGGCAACGGTCCCGACCTGGACTACGACGGGCCGTCCCGCCGCGGCGACCCGCTCGAACACGGCGTCCTCGGGCAGACCGAAGAACGACAGGTGCACGCGTTCCGGGGTCTCGTCGAGCACCTGCGCCACCTGCCGGTCGAGTTCCCGCGGCCCGACCACCTCCGGGATCAGGTTCACCCCGACGGGCCGGCCGGTCCCCTCGGTGAGCCGGGCGAGCATGGCCGACAGCGCGTCACCGACCAGCTTGTAGCCGCCGGCGCAGCCTGCGGCGCCCGCATCGGACACCGCGCAGGCGAGCTCCGTCCCGGCGACGCCGCCCATGCCCGACTGCAGCAGGCTGACCTCGACGCCGAGCGCCTCCGCCAAGGAACGACGCATCAGCCCAGGCCCTCGACTGCCGACACCGCGGCGGCGACGCCGCCGAACCGCTGGGTCAGAGTGTGCACCCAGCGCTCCAGGCCGAAGGCCAGGCAGCTGGTGTGCGCCGTGGCGTCGCCGGCCTGGATGGCGCATCGCTCGCCGAAGAAGTTCCGGTGGTAGTTCACCGACCCGATCGCCAGGCCCTCGACGACGAACTCCTCCTTCACCGGGAACAGCCGCTGCATCTTCGCCTTGCCACTGTTCTTGTCGAAGAAGGGGTCGGTGGCCACCTCCACCCGGACGTCGAGGCCCAGCTCGGCGCAGAGGGCGAGCACGGCGTCCTTGGCGCGCTGAAGGTGGTTCTTCGCGCCGTCCTCGGGGCCGACGAAGACGATCTCGCGCATCGAGAAGCCGAGCAGCCGTTGCAGGCCGTCGTAGTGGTTCTCGTTGCGGAAGCAGGTGCCGACGGTAGTCCGCGTGGTGCCCTCGGCGGGGACGGCCGTACCCGCCAGGTCGACGTAGATCGCATAACAGGCCGCCGACGGCAGCGCGAAGCCGCTCGGCTCCATCACGTCGGTCGGTATCCGGTCCACCGGGCGGGACGACTCGGCCAGCATGGGGCCGACGCGCTCGGGGTCGAGCCGGGTGGCGGTGAGGCCGAGGTGCGGGAAGTTGTCGTAGTAGTCGAACCGGTCGAGGTCCTGGCACCGCATCAGGAACGGGTACCGGAACTCCGGGGCGTCCCAGCCGTCGGCCAAGCGTCGGAACACCGAGTCGACGGCCCGCAGCAAACGCAGTTGGCCACCGTCGATGGTGCTCAGGCCGTTGTCGGTCACTGTGGTCATCGCGCTGCTTTCTGCTCGAAGAATCGCGCCTCGATCGCCTTGACGGTGCGGAAGTCGTCCAGATTCACGTCTTCCGGGTCGATGGCCTCGCCGGTGATCTCCTCCAGCAAGAAGATGAACTCGACGAATGCCAGCGAGTTGATGGCCCGGCTGTCGATGAGGTCTAGATCGTCGGGTACCTGGCCGAGCTGGGGATTGCGTCCGAGGATGAATTCCCGGACCGTCTGTACGGGATTGGTCATTTGATGATTTCCCTGCCGACGCCTGACTTGGTGAGGAACTTCCTTGTCCGCTTGAGCACGTCGTCGTGCGCCTTCAACCGGGCGGGGTGCTCCAGCGCGCGCCGCCGCAGCGCCAGGGCGTCCGGGATGCCGGCGTCGCGGTAGGCCGCCGGGTTGTAGAGCGTGGCGATGCTGTACTGCAGGTAGTTCTCCAGGTACTCGGCGACCAGCGGCACCTCGTCCGGGTCGCGCCTGGCCATCTGGCCGAGCAGATGGGTGAAGATCATCCGGCCGAACGCGACGTGCCGGCTCTCGTCCTGGTGGTGGACCCGGTTGATCTCACGGGCGATGGGCGGCAGCGACTGGTCGGTCGCCATGTGCGCGTTGTAGTAGTCGACGATCTCCTCGAAGATCAGGATGCGCGCGAACACGATCAGCTCGCGGGCCACCGGGGAGAGGTGTTCGACCGAGTCCGCCTTCAGCGTCGGCTGCGCCGGGTAGAGCTTGCCACCGTAGCGCAGGCAGAACTGCGCGAAGAACCACATGTGCTCGTTTTCCTCACCGATGAAGTGGTGCAGGAACTCCGACACATCGGCGTACGGGCGCTCGTGGATGCGCATCACGACTTCGCTCATCAGCTCGCGGATGCCGTGGATGTTGAGGCTGAAGAAATTGATCGCCTCGAACCTGGTCAGCGCGATCTGCTGTTCGCGGGTCAGCTCGTCCCACATCGGTGTGCCGGCCAACGTGGTCAGGCTCTCGCTCATCCACGGCTGGTCGGGCTCGATGGCCTCGGGCCAGTCGAACATCGTGTAGGGGTTGTAGTAGCCGGATTCGGCCAGGTTCTCCAGCCGACCCAGGTCAAGGACAATCGGCTCGATTTCGCGTACCGCCATTTTCACTCGTCTTTCCCGACGCAGTGGCCGAAGATTGGATTCAACGAACCGCACGAATGTCCGCGCGCACCTGGATCGGCAGCTGCGAGCCGCATTCGTGATGGCCGAGGGCCGCGTTACCGGACGCGGTGGAAGGGATCACCTTGTTGTAGATCGACCCGAGGCACAGTTCCTGGAAGGCCCCGGTGTCCGCCGAGAGCCGTGCGGCCAGCTGCGCCTTGGCGATGTCGACGGTCCTGAGCGCACCGTCCTCGTCCTCGACCTCAACACAGGCATGCGGCAGATCGAGAGCCCCGCCGAGCACGCCGCAGAACCAGCCCCGCTTCGCCTCGGCCCGGTATCCGGCCGCGCGGAACCGCTCGGCCAGGAACAGGCTCGCCGCGATACAGCTCGTGGCACCGAGAGAGTGCACCAGCCGGTAGTCGGCCTGCATGGGTACGGGGATCATCTGCCAGCGGTAGCCGGCGTCCAGGTAGTCGTGGACGAGCTGCCGCAGCACCGGCGAGACCAGGGGCGTACGCGCACCGGTCGTGGTGACCGTCGCCGTGTACTCGGCCGAACCCGCGCTCGCTGTCGGCGCCGTCACCTTCTCGACGCGCCCGCCGAAGCGCTGGACGTCCGGTTCCTCGAGGTGCCAGGGCGCCACGCCGGCGCAGTCGACACACTCCATGCGGACCCGGAAGTCCCAGGACTTCGGGCGCAGGAGATCGTCGACGGGCCGGCCGGCGAACCGGAACAGCATGCGGAAGGCGAGCTCCGGCTGTGTCGTCGACTTGTCCGAGTACATGCCGAGGTTGTAGAGGTCGTTGGCGTCGAAGCAACGCACCCCGGCGCGGTCCTCGAACGGCAGACCCGCCTCGACCAGAGTGTCGATGTCCGCCGCGTCGCAGCCGAGCATTTCCCGCGCCAGGGATTCCGGCTGGATCCTGTTGGAATACTGGCCGGGAATGAATTCGATGGAATCCGCCACTTTCCCCCAGGACACCTGCGAGACGGCGGCTTGGTGCGGCACGACCTACCTCCCCAGTCAGCAATTACTGGCCGGATTCCAACCAGTGCCACAAACCTAGCAGCCGACAATCACACCGCGACAGATTCACTTCACATTCGTCGCCATGCGTTTTGCATGGCGACGAATGGAAAAACAATGCCGCCGAGTGGCATCAGGTAGTTGTGGAACGTGATGCGGGGCACACCGCACGTCACACGTGTGACGCCCGGGACCGGCGCCGGGGCGCGCCGGGATCCGCCCGCGCGCCCGGGCGCCTCAGATCCACTGCAGATCCCGGGCAATGCGCAGCGCGTCAATACGGTTGCGCGCACCTATCTTCGCCACCACGGACGAAATGTAGTTGCGCACCGTCCCCTCGGACAGACACAGCCGATCGGCGATCTCCTCCATGGTGTCGCCGCGGTCCAGGTGCTCCAGCACGGACAACTGCCGCAGCGTCAGCGGACAGTCCCCGCCCGCCACCGCCGCCACCGTCAGCTCGGCGTCGAAGGCGCGCTCGCCTTGGTGCACCAGGTGGACGGCCTCGAAGAACCGGCGGGGCGGGGCGCTTCTGCGCACCATTCCGTCGATCTCACCAGTGAAGGCCCTGCGGACGACCGACCGGATGCACACGGTGGCGACCAGCAGGGTCCGGCATTCGGGAAGGATCGCGATCTTCTCGGCGAGGTCGATCGTTTCACCGTCCCTGCCGTCGAAACTGATGACCACGACGTCGGGCCGGTGCAGCTCGGCGAACTCCAGCGCCGCCAGCTTCCTGTCCACCGAGCCCGCCACTTTGATCTCCGCACGCTGTTCCAGTAAAGCCGTCAGTGCGGACCTGGACAGATGCAGCTCGTCGAAAACCATTACGTCGATGCCCACTCGACTCCTCCGATCGGTTCGTATCGCATATAACGCTGACCTACGCGTACGGAAATCGGCCTTTCTCTTGTCCCGGGAGCGCGGGTGAGAAGATTTCTCGTGCATTCCACCTCAGTCTTCGAGCCGGGCCCTGAGCGCGCTCTTGTCGATCTTTCCGACGGCGGTCAGCGGCATCCGGTCGAGCACCACCAGCCGGTCGGGGAGCTTGTACGGCGCGATGCCGCGGTCCCTGAGCCCGTCCCGCACCTCCGACAGCGTCGGGGGGTGCTCCGCCTCCCGCGGGACCACGCACACGCAGGTCTGCTCGCCGAGCTCCGGGTGCGGCACACCGATCACGGCAGCCAGGGCGATGTGCGGGTCGCCGAGCAGATGCTGCTCGACCTCTCTGGCCGGCACCTTCTCCCCGCCCCGGTTGACCACGTCGTTGGTGCGCCCCACCACCTCGAAGTAGCCCGCGGCCGTCCGCCGGACCACATCGCCGGTGCGAAAGAAGCCGTCACCGGTGAAATGAGCGCGGTTGCTCTCCTCGGCCCGGTAGTAGCCGCGCACGGTGTAGGGGCCGCGGGTCAGCAGTTCCCCTTCCTCACCCGGCCCCGCCTCCTGACCGTCCTCGCGGATCACCCGTATCTCGTCGGCCGGCGCCAGGGGGCGGCCCTGCGTGTGGAAGACGACGTTCTCGGGGTCGTCCAGCCGCGTGTAGTTGAGCAGGCCCTCCGCCATGCCATACACCTGCTGCAGGACACAGCCGAGTCCCCCGGGCACCCTGCGCGCCGTCGCGGGAGGGAGCCTGGCCTTGCCGACCTGGAGCAGTTCGAGCGACCCCAGGTCGTGCCCGGTCCGCTCGGCGGCGTCGAGCCACAGCGACACCAGCGGCGGCGACAGCGAGGTGACCGTCACCCCGGCGCTCTCGATCAGGGGGAAGCACAGCTCGGGGGTGGGTGCCATGGCCGGCACCACCGTGCCTCCCATGCGCAGCGTGCCCAGCACGCCGGGGCACCCCAGGGCGAAGTTGTGGCCCATGGGCAGCGCGCACAGATAGCGGGTGTCCCTTCTGAACCCGCACAGCCGTGAGCTCTGGCGCAGCTGGTACGCGTAGTCGGCGTGCGTGCGCGGGACGAGCTTCGGCGGCCCGGAGGTGCCCCCGGAGAGCAGGAAGAAGGCCACCTCCCGCGCGTCCGGCACCGGCAGGGCCACCGGGTCCCCGTCGACCTCCGCGAGCGCCGCGAAGGGGCCCGGGTCGCCGGCCACCAGCACGTGCCGCAGCATGCCCGCGCCCGCCAGCACGCCCTTGGCGATGATCCGGTAGTCGCAGTCGAGCGCCTCGTCCGCGCAGACGTACATCACCGCTTCCGCGCTGTTGACGAGGTGGACGATCTCCGCCGTCCGGTGCGCGGGATACGCGAACACCGGCAGCGCCCCCAGCCGGAAGAGGGCGATGCACAGCACCACCAGCTCCACGTCGTTGGGCAGTTGGACGACGACGCGGTCACCGGCGCGGACACCGAGGCCGCGCAGTCCGGCGGCGAGCCGGTCCGCCGCCCGGTCCAGCCCGCCGTAGGTCAGGGTGCGGGTGGCGGTGACGACCGCCGGCCTGTCCCGCGCGTCCGGTGCGGACATGGGCAGGCTGCCGAGAATCTCGTCGTTCCAGTACCCCCTGGCCCGGTAGTCGTCGGCGCACGGCTCGGGCCACGGCACGCAGCCCTCAAGCATGGTGCGCCCCGGCCCTCGGCACAGAAGTGGCCCGGTGGGCCCGTCGGCCGTGCCGTCCCGGCTTCTCGTACCGCGAGACGCCGAGGGCGCCGGCCTCGCCCACATGCTCCTCCACCCGCATGTCGCCGCGCCTCCCTCTGTCCGTCGGGTCCCAAGGACCTGCGGCAGAGCAGCCTGGCACCGGGAGTCTGGCGACTTTCTGTACGCGTTCTTTAGAAGGCGTGGCCAAGGGCTGTGACCGAGGCCTCCGGAGGGTGGGACGGCCCCGCGTCACATGGGGTCGACCGGCCGGCGCCGTGGCGCCGTCAGCCCGCTCATGGCGGCGGCAGAGGGCGGGCGAGGAGATCGACGCCGTCCGGCGGACCGGTGAGTTCGCCGGCCTTCGTCCAGCCCCACCGCCGGTACAGCTCGCGGGCCGGCGCCAGGGTCGACGCGGCCAGCACGGCGTACCGCTCGGTGCGGTCGGCCAGCAGCAGCTCCAGCAGCGCCCGTCCGTGCCCACGGCCCCGCAACTCCCGTACGACCGCCAGCTCGTAGACGTAGAACAGCGGCTGGCGCAGCCACCGCGGGGCGGGTGCGACTGCCCGCGGGTGCCACCAGCTCTCCTCCCGGCGCACCCCGTAGGCGAAGCCGCCCATAGCGCCGCCGTCGAGGACGGTGGTCACCGAGAAGCCGGGCAGTCGCGCGTGCTCGGCCAGCTGCGCGGCGAACGCGTCCGCCGCCGCGGCGTCCTCGTGGTACGGCGGCTCCCGGTAGACACGGCGGTAGACGTCACGGAACTCCTCGGGCCGGCGGACCTCGGCCGCGCGCTCAGGCATCGGCAGGCTCCCGCACGGCGTGCGCGGGCAGCACCCGGTCCAGCCGGGCCAGCACCAGGACCGCGGCGAGGCAGCACAGGCCCAGCGCCAGCCACGGCAGGCCCGGCCCCCTCACCAGCAGCCAGGTGAACACCGTCGGCGCCAGCACCCGGGCCAGGCTCCACATCAGCTCCTCCAGCCCCAGGTAGCGGCCCCGCACCCGCTCGGCGGCGATCGCCACGGTCAGCGCGCTGCTGGTGGGCGCTTGGAGCAGCTCGGCGGCGGTGAACACGACCATTCCGAGGACGAGCCCGCCGAAGGCCACCCCGGGGTGGCCCGTCGGTACCGTCGCGAACAGGGCGAAGGACACCGCCCACAGGGCGGCCGCGGCCTGCAGCACCCTGGGCCTGCTGCGCCGCTCGACCGCCCTGGCCACCAGGGTCTGCGCCAGCACCACCAGCACGGTGTTGATGGCGAACAGCGTGCCCGGCTGCCACGCGGGCAGTCCGCGGGCGTCGATGACGTAGGCACTGAGCAGCACGGTCAGCGCGAGATCGCACAGCGCGAACACCCCGACGGTGACCAGGACGCCGAGGAACGCCCGGTCGGCGAGCACCTCCCGATACCCGCCGGGCGGCAGCGCCGTGCCGTCCGCGGCCGGCGCCGGCCCACCGCCACGGGGCGCGGCGGACCGGCGCCAGGTCCCGACCAGCCCGGCCGCAACGAGGAACGACACCGCGTTGAGCACCACCACAGCGGTGTAGCCCCCGGTGCCGCCCCAGCCGACCAGTGCGCTGCCGAACAGCCCGCCGACGCCGATCCCGACATTGCGCAGCGACCGCTCCATCGCGTACCAGCGCGCCCGCTGACCCTCGTCGGCGACCTGCGCCACCAGGGCGGCGGCAGCGGGACGGAACTGGCTCTCGCCCCACAGCGTGACCGTGACGAGCGCGACCAGCTGCCATGGCGTGTCCGTGAAAACGTAGCCGCTGAAGGTCACCACGCGGATCAGGTTGCTCGCAACCACCACCCGCCGCGGCCCGATCCGGTCGATCACCGGTCCCGCCAGTGGTCCGGCGGGCAGCGAGAGCAGCGCCGCGGCCGACAGCATCAGGCCGACCGTGGTCAGCCCGATCCCCTTGGCTCCATGGAAGTACACGACGGCGAACGGAAGAAACATCCCGGTGCCCAGCGCGTCCACGACCTGCGCAACGATCAGCGGCCCGCGACCGCGCGTGTTCGGCAGACCAAGTGAGTCGATGACGGCCATGGGTGCTCCTTACGCGTGAGGCAGCGGAAAGACGTTGAACTCTTCCTCGGCCAGCGGCTCCGACCGCCAGCCGAGCCGGACGCCGACGCGGCCGATCCGGCCTTCGCCCCACATCGGCATCCCCGCGGGAAAGTTCGAGACCAGGCCGGGCACGATGGTGTGCACAGCGCTGAAGCCGGCCGCCTCGACGTCACAGGTGGTCAGGTCGACACTGATCACCTCGAAGCCACGCGCTTCGACCCGTTCCCGATACGCCGCGAGCCGCCGTTCCGCGAGCGCCGGGAGCCCGTCCCAGGAACCGGTGGGCAGGTCCCGCACCCAGGGGGCGACCCGCTCCCCGGCCCGCGGGTCGAGATGGAGCTGCTGCTGGCACAGCAGGTCCCGCACATCGGCGAAGTCTGCGCGGTAGGAATCGAGATAACGTCGGTCCGCGCGGTGCGGCTTGAGGTTGCCCAGGTGCGGCAGCTGCTCCTGGCCCTCCGCCAGCGCCTTGTCGTTGTCGAGGTAGTGGCACGTGTGGTGCAGGGTGAATCCCTCGGCAAGCGCTTTCTCCGCCGCCTCCTGCGCGTCGGGCCGCGCGGCGAACCCGATGGTCAGCCAGCGGTTGGCGCGGTCGAACACGGCCGCGGCCAGCACCGGGACGTCGAACTCGTTGTCCAGGTGGATCAGGGTGATCTCGTAGACGTCCAGGCTGTCGTGGACCAGCTCGCGGATCCGGTCGGGTATCGGCAGACGGGGCAGGCGGGGCGCGTTGGCCCACCACAGCATGGTGGTGTCACGCTCGATCACTTCCTCGAGACCCGAGGTGACGGCCTGTTCCTCGGTCACCCCGGCCGCCACGCCGGCCACCAGGGGATCGGAGTAGGCGACCGGGTCGTGCTCCCCGTGGGCGACCAGGAAGGCGGGTACCCACACCGGCTCTCCCGTCGTCCACGAACGGCCCTCGACCCAGGCGCACTCCGATTCGGTGGTCAGCGGCGCGAAGGGGAAACCGTCGCTGTGGTACTGCCGCTGCGAGTACAGATGCAGCCGGCGGGGGTCCAGCGCGGGCACCCCAGCCCTGCGGAGCGCGGCGTGGCTGCCGTACCGGAGCCGGTCCTGCGGTAGCCAGCTGCCGCAGTAGCGTTCAACGGCCTCGCCCACGGCGCTGCGACGGGCACCGTCGAAGCCGGACCACGAGGTACCGAACGCCTGCCGGTCGTTGGGCCAGTCGGCGACGCGCCGCATGTCGGCGACGTCGACCGCGCACACGCGCAGCCGGGTCGGCATACCGGGCAGCGGGGCCAGCTCCTGGACACCGGTGACCACACCCACCTGGTCGTCCACGAGCAAGTCCGCCTCGGCGTCACCCCGCGCCACGGGCCGGGGCCGGGTCGGCACCGGCAGCACCGTGCGATGGATCCGCCCGAAGTCGCGCGCGTCGAGCTCGATCTCGCCCACACTCGCCCCGTCCGTGACCCAGCGCTCCAGGTACGCGCCGAGCTGTGCGGACACCCAGCGGGCGTCACCGCCGCGCAAGGGGACACCGGCCGGTTCGGTCGCGTCCCTCATGGCCACCAAGACCCGGGGGTCGGGAGCGGCGGCAAGCCGGCGGTCCAGTACGTCCATGAAATCGGCCGTCGCGCCGGGCGTGATCGCCGGTCCGAGGACGGCACGGCCGCGTTCCCGGCGCAGCGGCAGCCAGCGCACACCGAGGCCGCCGCAGAGCTCGTCCAGGCGGGCCAGTTCCGCGTGGGCGGGATACGCGAAGGCAGCAACGAGCACGGTGTCGCGGGCGTCGACGCCGACGAGGTCCCGAGGGGCCCGCTCGACGCTCGCGTAGCCGGTGGGTCCAAGCGCGTGGGTGATCGGGGCGATGAGCTCCGGCGAGCCGGTGAGCAGGACCGTTGTGCGCGCGAGCCGGGCCGCTCGCTCGGCGTCCTCCGTGGCCGGGGCCGTGCGCAGGCAACCGTCTTGCCGCAGGACCTCGACCACCTCGGCGTATTCCGGTGCCATTCCGGAAAGCAGTTCGGACCGCGTCCTGGTCCCGTCACAGCGAGCCGCCCAGGCGCGGAACTCGGACGGGGGAGCGGAAATATGGAACTGCCCGCCAGCGGCGGTCACGAGAAAGCACAGGTTCTGCTCGATGTCATAGATTTCCGCATCCACGAGCCGCAAGGTGACGTCATCCGCTGACACATCAGTCCCCGTCGCAGGAATTTATTCTGCAAAAGGCCACGGCCCCGGGCGCCACCCGGGACCGTGGCAGGCCGACCTAGCAGGTCAGAGTCACTTAGCCACCGAGCGGTTGTGGACGACGGCCCGGTTGTGCACGACGGCGCGGTTGTGGACTACAGCACGGTTGTGCACGACGGCGCAGGTGACGTTGGCCTTGACGGTGGAAATCATGGAATTACCTCCCATCGGTCGGTCACTGACGTGAATAACGTTACCGGCTTTCAACACCATGACCTAGATGAGTCACGCATCTATGGGTATGCATAATTCATGAACAAGTGCGCGCTTTCAGTCACGGCGAAGACTCGGCGAATTGGCGCGGATTTGCGGCAGGGCACTGATTCAGTCGGCGGCCGTCTCGGACGCGGCGGGCTCGGGCACGCTCGCCGGGGCCTGTCCCGGTTCCCCGGGCCGCCGCAGAACTGCGAGCGCGGTGACCACGGCAACGACCAGCAGTGCGGCGCAGAGGTTCAGGCCGAGGGCGTACCCGTCGTTGAGGGCCTGCGGTGTGAGGGCGTGGCCGGTACGGTGTTCGGCCGCGGTGCCGAGGGCGGCGAGTCCCAGCGAGGCACCGATCTGGCGTGAGCTGTTGAGCAGGCCGGAGGCGGTGCCAGTCTCCTGGGGCTCGACTCCGACGGTGGCGGTGGAGACGACCGGGCCGAGGCAGAGGCCGAAGCCGACGCTCGCGGCGACCGAGGGCCCGAAGACGTCGGTGAGGAAGCTGCCGTCGGGGCTGATCAGTCCGAACCAGGCGAATCCGAGCGCGGTGAGCAGGCCGCCGCAGGCCATCAGGGTGCGGGGGGCGACCTTGTAGCCGAGCTTGACGGCGAGAACGGAGCCGACGACCACGCCGAGGGCGAACGGCAGGAACATCAGTCCGGTCGCGGCCGCCCCCTCGCCGAGGACACGCTGGAGGTAGAGCGACATAAAGTAGAAGGCCGAGGCCATGGCCGCGCCGACCAGCAGGTTGTAGCTGTTCGCTCCCGCCACCGACCGGTTGGCGAACAGGCCGAGCCGGACCAGCGGTTCCCGGGCGGTGGTCCGCTCGACCCGGACGAACGCGGCCAGCAGGACGACGGAGACCGCCAGAGTCGTCACGGTGACTGCCGACGTCCATCCATGCTGGTCGGTGCGGACGACGCCGAAGACCAGCAGGACCAGGCCGCCTGTCGCCAGGACTGCGCCGAGCACGTCAGGACGTCCGCCGCGCGCGGCCGGCTTGCTGTCGACGGTGCCGCGCCAGGCCATGGCCAGCGCCAGGGTCGCCATCGGTACGTTGACAAACATCACCCAGCGCCAGCTGGCGTACTCGGTGAGCAGGCCGCCGGCCAGGACGCCGAGGGCGCCGCCGGCCGCGTTCATTGCACTCCAGACCCCGAAGGCCTTCACGCGGGCCTTTCCCGTGGGAAATGTCGCGGTCAGCAGTGCCAGTGCGGCCGGAGCCAGGGCGGCGGCCCCGATGCCCTGGGCGGCCCGAGCACCGACCAGCTGGCCGGGTGCCTGGGCGAAGCCGCCGACCAGGGAGGCCAGCCCGAACAGGCCGAGTCCGAAGAGCAGAACCCGCTTGCGGCCGTAGCGGTCGGCGGCCTTGCCGCCCAACAGCAGCAGCCCTCCGAAAGTCAAGGCATAGGCGTGGATCACCCAGGTCAGATCCACGGTGCTGAAGCCCAGACCGCTGCCGATCTCCGGGAGACCGACGTTCACGACCGACAGGTCCAGCGACACCATGAACTGCACGACGGCCACTGCGGCGAGCGTGAGTCCTGGGCGGGCACCGGGACTCCTCGTTGCTTTCTCATTCGTCCCATTCATCACCGTGGGATCCCTTCCCGGAGAGGGCTGCTACTTTCGGAACGTGTTCCGAAAGTAGCAGCGAGGAGCCCCCACTGTGAACTCGAAAGCCGAAGATCCACCGGTTTCACCGACCTGGACAGCCACCCGGCATGATGAGGAGATGCCCAAACCGTCCGCACCGCTCGCATCGCACGGCCGCACCGGCCGACCGCCGGTGACCTCCCGGACACAGATCCTGACGGCGGCCCGTCGGCTCATCGACCGGGACGGCTGGGAGAAACTGACTATCCGACGCCTCGCCGCCGAGCTCGGCATCGGCGCGACGACCCTGTACCACCACATCCAGAACAAGGAGGACCTCCTGGTCCTCCTGCTCAACCACTACATCGACCAGCTTGAGCGCCCGGACCTGCCGAGCGACCCGCAGGAGCGCATCGTCACCGCCGCCACCGCGATGCACGACGCCCTCGCGGGCTGGCCGTGGGCCGCGGAGATCGTCACCGTCGACGGGTTCGTCGGCCTCCTCGACGAATCCGCGCTGTGGATGGTCGAAGCCATCCTGTCCGGAGCCGGCGACCGCGGGTGCACGCCCGAGCAGGGCGTGGAGGTCTTCCGCAGCATCTGGTACTACACCGTCGGCGAGATCCTCGTTCGCGCCCACTCCGACCGACGGCAGACCGACGACGGGCGGTCCCTTACCCGCGAGCCTTCCTTTAGCGGTCTCGACGCGTCCCAGGTGCCGTGCTTGGCCGCCATAGGCGACCGATGGACCGCACTGGCCGCGCGCGACACCTATCGCCGGGGACTCCGCGCGTTCGTCGACGGCCTGCTCGCACAAGCGTAGATCCCGCGCCCAGCGAGGACGATCTCCAGCCAGATCTGGTTCTGTGCGGCGTCGTGCAGGGCAGGTTGCGCAGGCCGGTGGCGCGGGCGCGCGGATGCAGTCCTCGGCGCGGGCTCGCTGGCGGTGTCGCAGCTCCAGCTCAGCGATCGGGGTGTTCTTGGTGTTCATCGCGAAGCAGGTCAGCCGCATCCCGTCGGCGTCGGTGAACCGCAACTGGGCGCCCGGGTGCAGGGGCGTTCCTTGCGGACGATCAGCCGTAGCCCCTTCGGCCATCCGGCTAGGCAGTTGCTGCCGGCGTCGATCTCGTCGCCCCGGCCGCCGTCACGGATCTCGCCGTCCGGCTCGACGCCAGTGTCCACACCGACGCAGGGATCTTCAAATCAGTGGCCGTTCCCCCTGTTCCAAGGCTGCCTCGCCGTTCGGCACGCACTGTGGTCAGCAGTGCTCAACCGAATCGATCACGCCTAAAGGGTGTCCCGTAAATGATCTCCGAGTCGCGTCGGGCCTGCTCTGTGGTCGTGTGGCCCGCACACCTATCCGGCGAGGGCGAGGTTGTGCATCCGGGCGATGCCGAGCATGGCGTGGTGGACGCCCTCGCCTTTCAGACGGCAGTCGCGGAGGATCTTCCATGTCTTCATCCGCGCGAAGACATGCTCGACGCGGGCCCGGACCTGCTTGTGGGACTTGTTGTGCTCCGCTTTCCACTCCGGGAGTTCGGCCTGGCCGCGCTCGCGGCGGTGCGGGATGACGAGGCCGGTGCCCGGATAGCCGCCGTCGGCAATCGTGAGGGTCTTGCCGACGGCTGCCTTGGCACCGGACTCCTCCCACGCCTTGCAGTCGTTTCGGTTCCCGGTGAGTGGCTGGCCGACTACGACGACCAGGCGGGTATCGGCGTCGACGACGACCTGGTGGTTGGTGGAGTACCTGTAGTTCTTCGACTGCGCGGCGATGGTGTGGTCGCGGGTCGGTACGAGGGTGCCGTCCACGATCAGCACGGTGTCCTTGGCAAACCGCTTGCGGGGCTGGAGTGCGAGCATCGGCCCGAGGTGGTCGATGATCCGGTCCGCCGCCGACTTCGACACCCCGAACAGCGGGGCGAGCTGCCGCATCGTCAAGTTCGTACGCCAGTACGCCGCGACCAGCTGTGCCCGGTCCTCCAGCGGAAGACTCCATGGCCGGCCCTTGCGGACCGCATCCGTGCCCTCCCGCCGCAGCACCGTCACCAGCTTCCCGAAGGCACGCGGGCTCAGCCCTGTGAAGGGGGCTATCCAGGAGGGCTCCGACGCCGTGATCACACCAGCCACACCAAGATCATCCCAGTTGCCGAGGCCGACCCATGTCCTCGATCCTGTGTGCTCGGCAAGCAGGAGGGCACATGGGGCTGGTCCTTTTCCCGGGCGACGGAGACAACAGCAGTCCGGATGCGTCCTGGTCCTACAGCGGCTTTGCCGCGTTCCGGCGGCGCCTGGCCGAGGCCGAGGGGTTCGTCCTCTCGGAGATGCGGGGCTTCGGCGGCGAGCGCCCGTGGAGCGAGGTGTCCACCGCTCTGGAGCCACTCCTCGATCATCCAGATGCCGGCGGTGACGACCTCTCGCCCGCCGAGTGCGCGTCGATTCTGGTCCGGCTGGAGGCGATCACCGACCAGTGGGCACGGGAGGAAGGCGACCAGCTCCTCCAGGAGCACATCGAGGACGCCCGCCAGCTGGCGAGCGTCCTGCGGCTCTGCATCGATAAGGACGTCCCGCTGGCGTTCCTCTGAAGCCCACCAACCAAGGAACCCACTTACGGGACAGCCTTTAACCGACATGCGCTGCCACAGGAATGCAGCACCTGCGTGATCTTCGTCCGGATCCGTGCAGCCGTCGCCAGTCGTCTCACCACGAAAGGCTCGCAGCATCCGTCGGCCGGCCTCACCGGCGGCGGCCAGGTCGCCCTCGGTCTCGGCGAGCCTGGCCTTCAGCCTCATCGCGTTCAGCGCGTATCTCGTCGCGTGCCCGGGTAAGCCGTTCCACGGCCGCCAGCAACTCATTGATCCGGGCGGTCAGCTCTCAACGGCGGCCTGGCGCTACTCGAGCGAGATCTCTCCGTCCGGCAGCCAGCCGTCCCAGTAGCCGTCCATGAAGTCGAGCAGTCCAGCGGGCTCGACCTGCACTTGGCCGGAGCGCAACATCGCAGTCGTCCACCAGCAGGCGTCCGGGGAGATAGCGAAGCGCACGGCCGACGGCCAGCTTTCCGCGGCGGGACGGACCACGATGACGTACTGCACACCTTCCGCCGCGTCCGTGCGAGGGAGCCGACCGATGAGAGGCGAGATACGCAGCGGAGGGAGGCGGCAGATGCTACGCAGATGACGGGTTGCCGCGCGGCGCATGGTTTCGCCGGGGCGCATGAGAACTTTCGGCAACGTCCAACAGGTTGCACCGTCGGAGTCAGACGGGATCAGGAGGAGCAGGCGCTGCGGAGAATCAATGACAACGGGGCGTACTACATCGCGCCTGTACGAGTGAGTGTCGTTCATACCTCATCCCTCCCGTAGCGCTATTCGAATAACACCGTCATGCAGTTCGGGTGGGAGGTGTCGCGTTTCCGCCCGACACGTCAGCCCCCGGCGCCAGGTGACGCAGCCCCCCAGCGCCCCCTTCCCGAAAAGCCGACCGTGTCCCATAGCACCACTCCCGCACCAGCACCAGCAGAACACCCCCGCGCCGACCATCTTGTGAACGTCCTCAGCCGGGTCTCCCGCGCACTTCGGAACTTGGCCGACTCGGCTGACCACGCGGCGAAGACGGTGCAGGCAGCGGAGGCGGCACGGCGAAGCTCAACCAACACACCGAGCTAGGCCAGCAGACGTGCTGCCGTGGCCAACTCGGCCCCGGCCAAAGGTGTGGCAGTCGGCCATCAAGCTGCCCGGAGCAACGACACCCCGACCAGAGCCCGACGCAGCCGAGCGGCATCGATTCGGCCCTGGTCAGCCTGCCGCAGAGGGCATGTGTCCACGCCGGTGCTCGGGAATGGGGGCCAGGTCCACGAGCGTGCGGACCGGACCGACCATGCACAGCAACGCGTCACACAGCTCGAACAGGACATCGCGCGAAAGCAGGCAGGAGTACAACTCGGTCCGCCATGCCGTCACCGCTGCGAACACGGCCTTGCACCCCGTGTTCAACCCGTTCCACGATCTGGCCTTCACGCGCCACGGCAACCTCTCCTCGCAGGATCAGGCCCGGCCTCACGGACACGCCATGAAAAGGGAAATCCCTGAACAAATTCGAGCCCGTTCGACAGCGGACCGAAACATCAAGCTCAGCTCCGAGCAGCGCACCACACGGGCCCCCGATGTCAGTGCGGCGGGATACCGTCCTCATCACGCTCAGGTGAGGGGAGAACCATGGCGAGGAACGCCCGGGCCGAGCAGCTGCGGGAGTACGGCCGGTCCGTGCTGGAGGGGGCCCGGTCGGAACAAGTCCTGCGTATGGCACGGCAGGTGAACGCCGTGTCGTACACAAGCGCGCGAGAGTACGCCGGCCGCTCGCTCTTCGAGTTGCTGCAGAACGGCTACGACGCACATCCAAGGGACCGCCGCGACGGACGAGTCCACGTCCTGCTGGACGAGGCGGAGGGCAAGTGGGGGACACTGTACGTAGCCAACGGCGGCACGCCCTTCACCTGGCGGGACGTCGAGCGGGTCTGCGAGCTCGCGCAGAGCTCGAAGGAGGTCGGCGAGGGCATCGGGAACAAGGGGGTCGGGTTCCGCAGCATCCTGCTGATCAGCGACGCGCCCGAGATCTACAGCGCAGACCCCGACGAACCGCTCGGCTCGGAATTGGACGGGTACTGCTTCCGCTTCGCGCAGACGGTCGACGTGGAGGAGTTCCTCGCCGGTGAGGACAACGCTCATGAGATGGCCGCCAAGTATCCGCCGCTTCAGGCGCCCCTGTCGCTGGACGAGGTGCCTGCGACCTGTCGGCAGCTCGCCGCCCAGGGGTACGTGACCGTCGTCCGGCTGCCCTTGCTGGGCGAGGCCGCCCGGGCCGAGGTCCGGCTGCGGATGCGCGAGCTCGCGGGGGCGAAGGTACCCGTGATGCTGTTCCTCGACCGGCTCGCCGGCCTGACGCTGGAACGGCGGTCCGCCGGTGGCGAGACGGGCGAGTTGGATGACCGCCATGAGACGCACGAGCGGTACGAACTGACCCGCTCCGAGGAGCGCTTCGCGGTGGCGCAAGACGGCGCCGGGCACGGGCTTCCCGTCTCCTGCGCCACCGTGGACCTGGGGCCGTCCGGCACCTTTCTCGTAGTGCGGGGCACCGTGGAGAAGGAACGGCTGAACAGCACGCTCGCCGATGCTGTGGGCTCCGGGCTTCTCGACGACACGTGGCAGGAGTGGAAGCGGTCCGCCGTCGTCGAGGTCGCGCTCCCGCTGCCCGCCCCGCGCCGACCGCGACGCGGGCAGATCTACACTTTCCTGCCGATGGGCGAGGACCAGGCCGCGCCGCTCCCGGGGCACATGAACGCCCCGTTCTTCACCAAGTTCGACCGCACCGGGCTTCCCACCGACAACCCCCTCAATGTGCTGCTGCTCGACGCGGTCGCCGAGACCTGTCTGGCGGCCGCCGCGGTACTGCGTACCATGCCCGAGCCGTCCATGCGGCAACTGGCCGTGGACCTGGTGAGCTGGGAGAGCGAGAAGGGCTCGGCGGGGCGGCTCCGCGCGGCGGCTCCGCGCGTGCACGGGAGCGAACTCGCCGACGTACCGCTCGTGCCCGTTTTCGCCGCGGACGGCGCCCCGCCGGAGGCGGGCTGGGCCCCGCCCCGGGGCGCGGCCCTGTGGCCGGACCTCGACCTGACCGTCCTCACAGCACACCGGGCGCACGAGGCCGGGATCGTAGTGGCGGACCCCGACATCGGCGGCGACCGGCTGAAACGGCTGGCCACCCTGTGCAAGGCCCTCACGTGCCCGTGGGAGCCAAGCCCGGAGATCCTCGCCGAGTACGTGGAACGGATCGTCGGCGGCCTTCCTCTCCCCCGGCCCGGTGAGTCTCCCAAGCAGTGGAGCGCGCTGTACGAGGACCTGGCCGACCTCTTCAAGGACGACGGACACGTCCTGCACGGCAGGCAGTTGCTGCTCGCGGAGGACCACACACTGCGGCACACCAACCGTCCCCTCGACAGGACGGGTACAGCCACAAGTACACGCGCACAGGGCAAGCCGAGCGGTCAGGGTGCCCGCCGCGAGGCGTTCTTCCAGCCGGCGCGTACAGAGGCGAACCAGACCAAGGCGCCATCCATCCCCGCCCTGCTCGGCAAGCGGTTATTCGCACTGCACCCGGGGCTGGTCTGGAGGGACCGCGGCGAGCGTACGCGCGGATGGTCTGCCCGCGCCTTCCTCGAGCAGGAGGGACTTGTCCGGCCGTACGACACGAGGGGCCTGCTGGACCACGTGCGGCAGGCACTCAGCACAAGCACCGATGTGCGGCTGCGGCTCCAGACCCTGCGGTCCGTCTTCCGGCTGTGGCAGCCGCAGCGTTCACTGGGCGGGACGGAGATCTCCTCGCTCGGACTGTACGTACCGTCGGCGAACGGCCGGCTGATCAGGGCGAGCGGCGCCGTCTTCGGCCGGGGCTGGGGCCGCGCGTCCGTCGGTGAGGACCTGGCGGCGGTGGTCGCCGCCGGGCAGGACGTGTCCAAGAGCCTCAAGGCGATCGCCGGACGACTCCTTGCCACACCCGAGAAGTTCGCCAAGCGGGGCGAGACCGAGGAGTGGCGGGCGTTCCTCCTGGAGGCCGGGGTGACCGACGGGCTGGTCCCGGTCAAGTCCTCCAACGCCTCGAACTGGATAGGCCAAGGTCGGGAGCTCACTGCCTGGCAGGTGGTCCGCATGGCGAAGGTGTCCGCCGAGGTGCGGGAGCAGTGGAAGCCACACGTCCGCAACTGGTCCGGTGCCTGCTACCCCCGGACGCCGTACCGGGGAACCCCCGCCTGGCGGCTCCCCGGCCAGGACGTCGTCGGACACCTCGGGCAGGAGGCCCGGCTGGCGTACGCACGGCTCATCCTGCACGGCCTGGCCATCTGGAATGACGATAGGTTCACCAGCGTCTGGACCAGTGCCGGCAGCCAGAGCTCGCTGGACAGGGAACGGGTCCCGACCCCGCTCGGCGCCTTCGTCCGGGAGCAGCCGTGGCTCCCGGTGCGGGGCCGCGACCGGGCCGTCCGGTTCGTCCGGCCGGCCGACGCCTGGCACTGCCCGCCCGGGCTGGAGGAGGAGCCTTCCTACGCGCCGGCCGTCGACCATCGGCTGCGCCACCTCCTGGAACGCGGAAAGGTGGGCGACCGCCTGCGGGAGATGCGGCTGCCGACCTGGGACGACCCCCGGGACAGCGACCGCCTCATCGCCGCGCTGGGACGGCTCGCGGCGGAGGGCGCGCTGGGGGCCGAGGACCGGCCCGCAGCGCAGCGCGCCAACGAACGCGCCTGGGGTCACCTCGTACGGCGGTCCCATCCCGCACTGCCCGAGGGCGCCAGTCTGCTCGCTGAGTCCGGGGATCAGTTGATCAGCGTACCGCTGTCCGCCCTGGACGGCGGGGAGAGCGATGGCGATGGTGATGCCGGGACCGTGCTCTACGTCAGCGGTGAACGCGACGGCCTGACGCCCCTGCTGATACGGGAGATGGCGCGCCCCCTGCTCACCCTTCCCGGTGTCTCGGCGGAGGCCGCCGAGCTGCTGGCGGCCGAACACTCCGCCACCGTCCGGCACACCGACGACCTGATGTTCACGGTGACCGTGGACGGCACGCGGGTTAACCCCGCGGCCATGGGAGAGCCACTGGTCCAGCAGCTGCCCTGGCTCACGCTGGCCGTGGGTGTCCTCTGCGACCACCTGGCGCGCGGCCCCCGGACGAGCGAAGCCGAACTCAGCGAGCTAACATCCCTGGTCCGGAGCATACGTCTGCACCGCTACCGCTCCTGGGACATCGAGCTCGACGGCGGTCCTGTGACGTTGCCGGGCCGCCTCGGCGGAGTGCTGCCGCTGCCCGATCCAAAGCATCCGCTCGTACTCACCCCGGCAGGCGAGCCGGGCTGGCCCGAGACCACCCGCATCGTGATGGCGGTCGCCGAGCTGCTGGGACGGCGGGATCTCGGCGACCGGCTGCGCCTCGCCGCCCGCCAACTCGCCTCCCGCCACACCGACCTGCGCGACCCTGGCAAGGAAGAGCTGGCCGACGCCCTGGAAGTCACAGCTCACCAGGTCGAGGAGACAAGCCGCCGGATCGACGGGGCCATCGGCGTGGTCCTGGAGCGCTGCCGGCCCTTCCTCGTCCACCTGCTCGGCACGGAGACGGCGAACTCGCTGTTCCTGCCGCCGCCGGGCGACATCCGGGAGCTCCAGACCCACCTCGCGGAGCACGCCGCCCAGCTCCCGGTCCCCGTATCCGAGTTCATCGCCAAGGCCCGCGCGGCCCGCGGTACGGACGAACTGCGGCGCGCCCTGGGCATCGGGTTCGCCGAGCTGAACGACACGCTGCGCGCGATGAGCCCGTCCCTGGGCCCGGTCAGCCACGCCGCCGAGCACGAAGAGGCGCTCCGCACCTATCTGGGCCTGCGTAAGAAGGAGCTCGTCAACCGGCTGCGCTGGGCAGTGCTGGAGGACTTTGACGCGCGCCGTCCGATGCCCGACTGGCCCTCGGTCCGGGCGCTGGACTGGATCACCGCGCCGGAGGCATGGGCGTACACCATGGACACGTCCGACACAGGGATCCTGGAAGCACACGTGGAGGAGCAGCTGGCGCTGCACCTGGGCCGCTCGGTGCCGTTGCCCCGGTCGGGCGAACGCCTACCTGCCTCCGACCAGGTACGCGGCGCGAACTTCCGTACGATCACCAGTCTGGCCGCTGAACTCGTGGTGCTGGTCAGGGCAGCCGGACATCCGTTGCCGGCGGCCCTGACCGGAGACGAGCCCGCCCAGGAGGTCACCGCGCAACTGGAGGCCGCGGGCGCGCTCGACTTCCGACCCCTGTCCCCCACCGATGTCGTCGGCTGGCTGGCGGCCCTCGGCCAGTGGCCTGACGGGATGGCGGTGGCGACGGATCCCGAACGGCACGGGCTGTCCGAGGCCGACCTGAAAGGGGTGCGCGACGCGGCGGAACACGAGCACCACGAGCGGGAGCGCAAACGGCGGTCAATCTCCGTCGGCGGCCGCGACTTCGACGTGTACTCCGACGACTTCACCGCACTCACCCGCGAGCTCGACCGGATCCTGCAGAGCGGCTCGGCGCCAGGCATCACCACCACCGGGCCCCTCCGCTTCACAGACCCCCGCCCCCAGGCCGAGCGCACCCGGGCCACCGGTCGCACGCGCGGGCGACAGTACGGGGACGGCACGGACAACGGGCTGACCAACGCCCAGCGGGAGGCCATCGGGTACGTCGGCGAGTGGTATGCATATCAGTGGCTGTGTGCGCGCTACCCGGACCGCCTGGACGAAACCTGCTGGGTGTCCAGCAACCGCCGCAAAGCCTTCCCCGGCCCGTCCGGCGACGACAACCTCGGCTTCGACTTCCGGATCGGCTCCGGCAGCCGGCCCTACCTGTACGAGGTGAAGGCAACCCAGGGCGAAGGCGGCCGCTTCGAGCTGGGAAGCAGCGAGGTCCGCGCGGCCCGCCAGCACGCGGGCAACGACCACTGGCGCCTCCTGGTAGTCACCCATGCCCTCACCCCTCACAAGATGGCCATCCAGGTGCTCCCCAACCCCTACGGAAAGCGCGGCCGGGGCCGCTACCGCGAGGAGGGCGGGGCACTGTACTTCTCGTACCTGCTGTGACCTTGGCGTTCAACTCCATGTCGAAACTGGTAGCGGCTGTCCTCAGTGACCTCCACGAGTGCTTCCCTGCCACTCCGATTGCCCCCTACAACCGCCGATCACACAAGACATAAGCCGACCGCCAATCCCCCGGCGCCAGGCTGCAGGATGCTCATCACCGGCTGCGAACCATTCGAGCACCTGCGCGTTGCCGTTCATTCTAGTCAGACCGTCGATCCACTCGCATGCCCTGTACGGAGCAGAAAGAGCGGCTCCCGCCCATGGGAGTTCTCTGGGACTTTCCTGGGACTTCCGGCCGCATCAGCCAGTACGAGCGTGAAACAACCGAAAGGGCATTCACGCAGGTCAACGACCTGCGACGGCCAGACATAGCAGGTCACCGCGCTGGCTGGTCTCTTCCGGGACATTTGAGCAGCCTCAGATACAACGCCGTTAATCCCCTCGTGACCTGGATGTATGCGAGCCAGGAGGGGATTCGTCGGCGTCTGTGGGACTTTGGGTCGGGATCGGGAGACTGCCGGCCCCCGGAGCCTGGGGGACGCTTGGTCGGTGCTCCATGTGATTCGTCATCGGAATCATGCGGAGCAGCCACCCAATCGGAGAAAATCCGGTACAACGAGCTGTCACCCACTCGAGATGCGCGGCCGTGCGTCCCATGCACCGGCTCAGGTATTCAAGGAACTCCCAGAGGGCGCGCTGTCCTGACGCGACATTGCTGAGCCGCGAAGCATGTGCCGAGCCAGCGCGTCGATCTCGGCAAGCAACCCCGTGGACTGCTGTTCCAAGTCAATGGCGTGCTGATGGAGGACTGTACCGGCATGTCGCACACGGTGGCTGATGTGTGGAGCGTTGCCCTTCGCGTACACCAGGTGCCCCTCCGGCAGCCCCAGGGCAGTGCAGTAGGCCAGCATTTGGTACAGGTCCTCATTCGGAAAGCCGCGTTTTCTGCGGGCCTTGTACTTGGCGTCCGCGACGATCAGTGGGGTGCCGGTCTCTCCGTACCAGACGAAATCGGGTCGCAGGCGGATCGAATCCCCTTCGTCCATGTGGATGCTCCGGGCCTGGAGGACACTTCTGCCACCGTAGGGGCGCATGGCCTCCCGTAGTGCCGTACAGATGAAGTCCTCATAGATGCCGTTCATATCGAACAGGAATCCGTTCATGCGCACCTGACCGGGCAGGTGCTCGGCCGACCATCCCCTCAGCACCGCCTCGGAGAGGTGGAGTGCCGAGTGATAGCGGGTGTTGAGCCGCGTCGGATGCCAGCCGGGTGGTGTCTGCCCCCGGATGAGCGGTGTGATGTCCATCAGCCGGGACCGCTGATGCATCAGGCGCGTACGTACGGTCCGGTGGACACCGGGGAGGCGCAGAAGCCGGTCGACAGCCGCGCGGAGGAGGCGGTTCTCGGCGATGTCCGTGGTGAATTCGTCGTACGTCACCTCTACGGGCAGAGGCATTCCGAAGCGGCGCCGGATCTGTTCGGCCTCACGAAATCGTCCGCGTACGACAGGGGACGACTCCTCGGCCGTCCGATAGCCCTGGAGCAGCCCCTGCCGCAGGGCGCGGTCGATCTGGCGCTCGACGGTGTGAGCGAACGCCGGGAGCAATTCGTCGTGCGTGGCCAGTTCGACGGCTCCGTCCCGCCACCACCCCCGGGGGTCGCTGCTGTAGCCGATCAGGAAGAGCAGACGTGCGATGGGCACCTTGGGGAGGATCCGCACCGTGACACCTTCGCCACCCGGGGCGGTCAGCGTGACGGCGCCGACCTTGCTGCCGGCGCGCAGCCGCCAGGCGCCCGGCTCGTACGGGTCCGGCCCGGCCTCTTCGAGGATCCTGGAGGTGACCAGTGCGCGGCCCACGACATCGGGGAGCCGGACCGAGCGCGCGGGCCCGTGCTCGACGAGCCGGACGTCGGACGTCACTGCGGGCCGGTCCCTTCTTCCGGTTCCGGCGCGACGATGCGTGATGCAAGGGCCTTGCGGAGCGCCGGCAGACCGTAACGACCCTCGATGTCCACATCATCACCGTAGCGATGTTCCTCCAGCAACGGGAGGATCTTGGTCCGCCATGTCCGTTCCAGGCCGCCCTCGCGATAGACGCCGGGCTTCATCAGGTACGACGGTCCGATCCGGAAATCGGGGTCGTCGATGCGAGCATTGAGGGCCTCCAGCAGATCCGCGGGCTCGGGGTCCTTCTCCTTGGCCTTCAGCCAGGACCGCAACAGCCCTCGGGTCGGATCGATACGAGGAGACAGCTCGACGAAGGCGAAGCGGCGACGCATCGCCGCGTCGACGAGGGCGATCGAGCGGTCGGCCGTGTTCATCGTGCCGATGATGAAGAGGTTGCGAGGGAGGAAGAAATCCTCGTCGGAGTAGGTCAGCCGCACCGACCGGTCCCGGTATTCGAGAAGGAAGTACAGCTCGCCGAAGACCTTGGCGAGGTTGGCCCGGTTGATCTCGTCGATGACCAGGAAGTGCGGGATGTGCCTGTTCCCCTCCCTGCGGGCCAGTTCGGCGAACTCCCGCAGAGGGCCGGCCGTAAGCCGGAAGGCGACCTCCCGCGTACCGGGGTCCTCGCGAGGGCGGAAGCCCTCGAAGAAGTCCTCGTACGAATAGGACGGGTGGAACTGAACCAGTTCGACCTGTTCCCGCCCGCCTCCAAAGAACTCGGCGAGCTCCTGCGCCAGGAAGGTCTTGCCCGTCCCCGGAGGGCCGTAGAAGATCAGCTGCTTTTCGTCGTCGAGCAGCTGCCTGATCTCCTGCAGCCATTCGAGGCGGTGTATGTGGAGCTTCTCCCGCAGCTCCTCGGTGGGCTCGGGCAGCTCCACTTCGCGGCGGGCCGTGACGGCCAAGGGATCGGCGCTGATCCCGGCGCCGTCGGCCAGGGCCTCCTCCACCAGCTCCTCGTCGCTGACTCCGAGCCCGTCGACGATGGCCTTGACCGTGGTGAGATCGACCACTTCGTGACGCAACGAGACCTTCTGACGCAGCTCCTCCGGAAGTTTGTCCAGAGGAAAGCCGTGGCCGCCCCACTCCACGGGGCGCCAGAGGATGCGGCTTCCGTCCTCGGCGACGAGCTGCTCGACGTAGCCCGTGATCTTCCCGGGGTAGAGCAGCCCGTCGGAGACCGCGCACACCGTGTCACCCGGTCGCATCCGGGAGAGGAAGGCGTGCAGCTCCTCGACGAGCTGCGGCTTCTCGGTGTACGTCGCCGTCGCCCCGTAATCCTCGTCGACAAAGGCACGCAGCTGTTCCTTGCTGATGCCCTGGGTCGCGGCCGGGCGCAGGCGAGCGGCGGTCAGGGACACCCTTCCCTCAGGGAGCCAGGCACGCCGGAAAAGGTCGGGACCGGCGGAGTGCGGCCCCCGCACCAGCCAAGCGCGGCTGGGGCCCGACCACACCTGGTCGAGGAAGTCGGCGAGCGGTCGGCCGTCCTCAGTCTTCCACTCCATCCACCCGTTGCAGCTACGACCCACGAGGATTTCCCCGGCCGCGGAGGGGGAGTTGCATTCCACGTCCTCGACCACTTCGAGCCACCCCGGCCACGTGGCTGTTTCGCGTATCACCCCGTCCGCGATCAGCCGTTCGCGCAGCCTGTGCGAGGAAGGTGTCTTCTCCGGGAACGACGGGACGACATCTGGTCGCGCCGCGGAGCCCGCGAGCACCTTCATCTTCTGGCTGCCGTTGGTCCCGCTCTCGGAGAGTAGCCGGCCTCTGGCCGTTGGCCCGCCGTAGGGCAGGCGCAACTGGAACTCCGGGTACGAATCGAGCATCGGTGTCCTTGGGTCGGAGGGTACGGCCGGGTGCATTGTGGGGCGCTCGTGGCCCACTTCGGCATCTCTCCACGCATTTCCGGCCATCCCCGATGCCTCGGCGGTCACAGAACCGGCCGTGCATTGCCGTGTGCGGCCGCCGACGTTCATGATCTACGGCAGAATACCGTCGGAGCGAGGGGGGAACGGTGGGCGCCGACACAACGAACGTGCCGACCAGGCAGCGGCACACCGAGGAACTCCCCGCGGCGGTCTCCATGACGCCCTCGGAGCTCGCCCGGGCGATCGGCCGATTCGACGGTGACACCTCGGCAATGGTGACGGCCGCTGTCCGCACGGCCGAACGCGCCTTCAAAGAACTCGACGCCTGCTACGACGTCATCGACAAGGCGTCGGAGACCGGCCAGGCGATCGCCGCCCGGTTGGGTGCGCTGCTCACCGCGGAGGCCGAGGAGGACATCGGCCCTGAGCTGGACGCCCTGGAAGCGGTCTCCGATCGCGTCCGCGACACGGACCGGGCCCGCCTGCTGCTGCATCGCGTCCTCGGACAGGAGGAGGCGGCCAAGCGTGCCCTGCCGGCTGTGTGCCGTCTCGCCGCGTCGGATCTGCCCAGCCTCCCTTCCTCGTACACGGACGACGCGGGCTTCGACGACTTGATGGCGATGGCCGCCCGCGAGGAGGAGCTGGCACCGCGGTTGCGTGAGGTGCACGCCGAGCGGCTCCGTAGGGTGGCCGCCCATCTGGTGCGCGTGGTGGAACAGGCTGCGGCCAGGGGCTTCGCCGACGAGGCCTTCGCCCGGGAGACGCTCCAGGAGGCGCACCGGGCCTACGAGCTGTGGCTCCATTGCCTGGCAGAGCGCAGGCGGGACCTCGGGTAGCCCGGCGGTATCTCTCTCCGGCCGGATAACGTGTGCGGTGCAACCGGACACGTCAGCTCCGCCCCCACACGTCCGAGCAGAAAGGCCCCTCGTGCACATCGCCCCTCTGAGCCCGCATGACCCCGTCGAGCTCGGGGGCTACGAGCTGCTCGGCCGCATCGGGCACGGTGGCATGGGGCAGGTGTACCTGGGAGAGTCCCCCGGCGGGGAGCCTGCCGCCGTCAAGGTGATCAAGCCGACGGTCGTGGACTCCGAGACCCGACAGCGGTTCGCCCAGGAAGTGGAGATCCTCAAGACGATCTGGGGCGCGCGGATCGCGGCACTCCTCGACGCGGATGCCGAGGCCGATCCGCCGTGGCTCGCGACCGAGTACATCGAGGGGCTGGACCTGAGCCGGCATGTGGCGCTCCACGGCCCCCTCCCCTCGCTGCTCACCGCTTCCCTCGGGGCAACGCTCGCCGAAGCACTCACGACCGTGCACAAGCAAGGTCTGCTGCACCGTGATCTGAAGCCCGCCAACGTGCTGCTCGGCCCCAACGGGCCCAAGATCATCGACTTCGGGCTGGCGGTCTTCGCCGAGTCGAGCGTGTCACTGACCGCCCCCAACACCGTGGTGGGAACCCCGTCGTGCATGGCGCCGGAACAAGCGAGGGGTGACCGGCCGCTGACCCCTGCGGTCGATGTGTACGCGCTCGGCGCCGTGATGCTGTTCGCCGCTTCCGGCCACCTCCCGTACCAGGCGGCAAACATCCACGTCCTCTTCCACCAGGTCACCGCCCCGGAAACGCCCCCCGACCTGTCATCGGTACCCGACGAGCTCGTGCCCCTGCTGACGGCCATGCTCGCCCACCAGGCCGAGGACCGGCCCGCCCTGGGCAACGTCGTGCAGCGATGCCGCGCGGTGATCGAGGCGCAGGGCTACAAGGTCGCCCAGGCACGGCGTCGGCTCACGACGCACACGGCGTCCCCCTCGCCCCTGCTGGACAGCCTGTTGCCGACGGTTGTTGCCCCGTCACTTGCCGCCGCCCCGACGGACCCGGCGGGTGCCGGGACGGGGACGACCATGGTGCTTTCGCCGCACGCCCCCGAGCGGACGCCCACGCTCGTCGACCGTCCCGCATCCGGCTCCGGCTCGGCCGAACCGTCGCCCGGTCCTGCCGCTCCGGAACCCGCCGCAGGCGCAGACGGCTCCGCGCCCGCCCCACCTGCTGCGGCCCGTTCGCCCCGAGGCCGCTCCGCGCAACGACTGCATTCGGCTCAGGCCCGGATCACCGCCCAGCGGCTCCGCGAGGCATACGCGGCGCGGGCCGCATTTTGACACCGACGGCCGTTGATGCCGGCGGACCCGCGATACTGGAGGGCCTGCCACATCCGCCAAGAAACACCACAAAGGAGGTCACGGGTGACCGCCGTCCAGACCAGCCCCGAGCAGAACGGTGACGCACCGGACGAGGCTGGGCAGGAGCAGTTCCCCGCCGGCGCGCAGGTCCTCGTACGCGACGAGGTGTGGCTGGTCAGGAACGCGGTGCCGACCACGGACGACGGCACGAAGGTGGAAGTGGTCGGAGTGTCCGACTTCGTCCGGGACCAGGAAGCCGTGTTCTTCACGGGTCTGGACACCGTCGAACTGATCGATCCGCGCGACACCCGGCTGATCGCGGACGACTCCCCCAACTACCGGCGCTCACGGCTGTTCCTGGAAGCCGTGCTGCGCCGCACGGCGCTGCCCCAGTCCGAGCGGCGGCTCGCGCTCGCGGACTCCTTCCTCCTGGATCCGCTTCCCTACCAGCGTCGACCTGCCGAGCTCGCGCTCTCCGGCGCCAATCTGCGCCCGCGGTTGCTGATCGCGGACGTGGTCGGCCTGGGCAAGACGCTGGAAATCGGTCTGACGCTCGCCGAGCTCATCCGTCGCGGCCGGGGCGAGCGCATCCTCGTCGTGACGCCCCAGCACGTACTGGAGCAATTCCAGCACGAGCTGTGGACGCGGTTCGCCATTCCGCTGGTCCGTCTGGACTCGGTGGGCATCGAGCGGATCCAGCGAGAGATCCCCGCCGGCCGCAATCCGTTCACGTTCTTCAAGCGGGTGATCGTCTCCATCGACACGCTGAAGAACACCGACCAGTACCGACACCACCTGGAGCAGATCCGCTGGGACGCGGTCGTCATCGACGAGTCGCACAACCTGATCAACCGTGGCTCCCTGCGCAACCAGCTCGCCCAGACCCTGGCGCCGCGCACCGACGCGCTGATCCTCGCCTCCGCCACGCCCCACAACGGCGACGCGAAGTCGTTCGCCGAGCTCATCGCCCTGCTCGACCCGGCGGCCATCCGTGACCCCGAGAACTACCGGGCCGAGGACATCGAGCACCTCTTCATTCGTCGTACGAAGATCAGCACCGAGGTCCGCGAACAGATGAAGGGCCAGTGGGCGGATCGCGGACCGTCCCAGGCGGTGCACTGTGCGGCCACCCCGGCCGAGGAGAGGATCTTCAAGGAGCTGGCCACCGTCTGGCTCCCTCATGACGGCAGCCCGTCCGTGAGCTCGGTCCCCCTTTTCCCGTACACCCTCCTGAAATCCTTCCTCTCGTCCCACGCGGCGCTCAAGGCCACCGTGACGGCGCGCACCAAGACTCTGGAGAAGAAGGACGACCCGCAGGGCACGGCAGCTGAACTCTCCGCCCTAGGCCGGCTCAAGGAGCTGACCGCGGACCTGACCGAGGCGGACTCGGCGAAGTTCGGTGCACTGGTGGAACAGCTGAAGGGCATCGGTGTCGGCCCGTCCTCCGACACGCGCGTCGTGGTCTTCTCCGAGCGCGTTCAAACGCTGGAGTGGCTCGCGACCGTTCTGCCCGCCGCCCTCGGGTTCCGGGGCCGCACGGCCAAGGAATGCCTCCGTGTGATGCACGGTGGTCTCTCCGACGAACAGCAGATGCAGGTCGTGGAGGAGTTCGGGCTCGCCGGTGCTCCGGTACGGGTCCTGCTGACGGGCGACGTGGCCTCCGAAGGTGTCAACCTGCACCGCCAGTGCCACCAGCTGGTCCACTACGACGTGCCGTGGTCACTGATCCGCATCGAGCAGCGCAACGGCCGCATCGACCGTTACGGGCAGGCGCACCCACCGCAGTTCCGTGCCCTGATCCTCACCAGCGAGACCGAGGGCGCGAAGGACGACACCCTGGTCTCCGAACGGCTCCTGGAGCGGGAGGACCAGGCACACCGTTCGCTCGGTACGGCGGAGGCCGTCACGGGCCTGTACCGCGCGGAGACCGAGGAGAAGTCCCTCATCCAGGATCTGCTGCGCGGCAGGACCGTGGACGAGTCCCTGGACGGGCACCGGTCCGGCGAGGACGTCGGCACGGCGGCGATGGACGACTTCCTCGCGGACTTCTTCGGTTCGGTCGGTGAGGAGCCGAAGGCGGAGGCCGACGACGACGTCGAAGAGTCGGTCGGAGGCGATGCCGGTACGGGTACGAGCACGGCCTCCGTGCTGCCACGCCTCTTCGACTCGACCGCCCACTTCCTCGACGAAGCGCTGCGCGAGGTGTATCCGGACGCCCGCGACCGCCTGGACTTCGACCGCGACGAGCAGTCGGGCCTGCTGTCCTTCCGTCCCCCGGCCGACCTGCTCCACCGCCTCAAGGCCCTGCCCGTGGACTATCTGCGTGAACAGCGGCTTCGTGAACGGCTGTTGGTCACCTTCAACCGCCGCCTGGCCCAGCACTCTCTCCAACGGGCCCGCGAGGCGGGTTCCACCTCCAGCTGGCCGGAGATCTCGCTGCTGACCGACCTCCACCCGGTCGTCGAGTGGCTGACGGACAAGGTCCTTGTGCGGCTCGGTCGCCAGGAAGCGCCGATGATCACGGCGGAGGTGGCGGAGCCCACCTATCTCGTCCAAGGCGTGTATTCGAACGCCCTGGGCAGGCCGACGGTCGTCAAGTGGATGGGCGTGACGCGAAGCGGAGCCGTGGACGACGACATGGTGTCCCTGCTGCGCCGCTCAGGAGTCGGACCGACGATGGCGAACAAGCTCCGCTACCGGGACCCGGCCCCGCTGGTCGACGCCATTCCGGCCGTACTGGAGGCCGCCGAGGCATTCATGGAACAGCACCGGGACGCCTGGGACCGGCCGCTGCGCGAGTCGATCGAGTGCCACAAGCTGCGGCTCGGCGACTGGGAGCAGCCCACGCTCGAGGGCGAGCGCACCAAGCGACGGCTCACCGATCTCGCCGACGACCTGCTGACCACCGGGCAGCGCCCGATGCTGCGCGTCCTCGCGGTGCTGCTGCCCGACCCCGACGCACCACCGGCCGCGTCCGCATCCTCGTCCGCCACGCCCGCCGCCCTGTGAGAAGAGCCCTGTCATGACGTACGACTCCCTGGTCAACCGCGGCGACTACTTCTCGGCCCACTACCTGGCCGAGGTACTGCCCAAGGACCTGAAGACGGGCCTGCTCCAGATGTGGAAGGAGCGGGAGGAAGCCGCCAAGCCGCCGACGGGTGCGGACGAGGCGGCCCCTGCCGGCGGCCCGGACACCTCGCACGAGGATGCCGCCCAGGCGCTGCCCGTCACCCCGCGGGCCGGGCTTCGGGCACTGCGCCGCGATTACTTCCGGGCCCGCTCGTTCTTCGCCCTCCCCGAGGACTCCGAGGGCACCGCCTCGGCACCCGACACCGGGGACGACTCGGTGACGTACGACGCCCCCGCCTGGCGGGAGCGGGTGCGCGCCCTCAACGCCGAGGTACTGCGCGCTCTGGGCTACGACGCCAAGGCGGGCACGCTCACCGTGGAGCGGGCGGGCCAGAGCTACGACATCTCGGTCGCACACGCCGAGAAGGGCCTCGTCGCCGTCGACTGTGGCTGGGCCGTCGAGACGGACGCCGCCCTGGACCCCGACGGCCCGGGCCGTCTCCTCGAGCCGGTCGTCCTCGACGGCTCGAACAGCCTGGTCACCGGATCCAAGCTGGCCTCGTTCCTGTTCGCCTGCGACGAGGCCCCGCGCTACGTGTTGCTGCTCGTCGGCGGAGTCGTCGTCCTCGCCGATCGCATGGTCTGGGGTGAGGGCCGCTACCTGGCCGTCTCCCTGGACACCGCGCTCCAGCGCAACGACACCCAGCCGGGCGGCGAGATCGACACCGTCGCCGCGCTGTTCGGCGCCGACTCGCTCCGCACTCCCGAGGAAGGCGGCGAGAACCCTCTCGCCGAACTCGTCGGCAAGTCCACCAAGCACGCGGTGGGTGTTTCCAGCGAGCTGCGCGACGGACTGCGGCTGAGCGTCGAGCTGATCGCCAACGAGGTCCTGGAGCGCCTGCGGGAGCAGGGCGTACGCCCGGAGGACATCGGCGAGCTTCCCGAGCTGGGCCGCCAGTTGACGCGCGAGTCGCTGCGGTACCTGTACCGCATCCTGTTCCTGCTGTACGCCGAGGCCCGCCCCGAGCTGGGCATTCTGCCCTCCGACTATCCCGAGTACCAGCAGGGCTACGGACTCGGACGGCTCGGCGAGCTCGTGGCTGAGCGGGACCTCGTCGACGAGAAGTCCCGCCGGGGCTTCTACCTGTACGAGTCCCTGGACCTGCTGTTCCGCAAGGTCCAGGACGGCTACCGGCCGCGCCGTACGCACGGGAAGGCCGCCGAGGAGGCCGAGACCGCCGGCCCCGCCGGCTCGAAGACCAGCGAGGACCTCGGTCTGCGTTTCGAGCCCCTCCACTCCACGCTCTTCGAGCGGGACTCGATCAAGCTGATCGGCGCGGACACCGTCGTCGACCCCCGCCACGACGCCGACGAGGCCCTCGCCCGGGGCGAGCGCGTCCGGTACCTCGACACCCGACTCCGCAACGCCACCCTGTATCAAGTCCTGCACAAGCTCATGCTCACCAAGGGCAAGAAGGGCGAACGCGGCGGCTTCATCTCGTACGCCCAGCTGGGCATCAACCAGCTCGGCGCCGTGTACGAGGGCCTGATGTCGTACTCCGGCTTCATCGCCGGTGAGGAGCTGTACGAGGTCGCCAAGGGCGGCGACCCCAAGGACGGCTCCTGGCTGGTGCCCAAGTCCAAGGCCGACGAGTACCCGGACGCGGTCTTCGTCCGCCGCCCCGACCCGGACACCGGCGAGGAAGTGCGCGTCCGGTACGCGCCCGGCTCGTTCGTCTACCGGCTCTCCGGCCGCGACCGCCAGACCTCCGCCTCGTACTACACGCCGGAGTCGCTCACCAAGGTCACCGTGCAGCTGGCCCTCCAGCACCGCCTGGACCAGGACGACGCGGTCACCGAGGCACGCGAGCTCCTGGACTGGAAGATCTGCGAACCGGCCCTCGGCTCGGGCGCGTTCCTCAACGAGGCCATCAACCAGGTCGCCGCCGAGTACCTGCGTCGCCGGCAGAAGGAGCTCGGCCGCTCCATCGACACAGAGCAGTACGCCGTCGAACTCCAGAAGGCCAAGGCGTACATCGCCCTGCACAACTCCTACGGCGTCGACCTCAACGAGACCGCGGTCGAGTTGGCCGAGGTCTCCCTGTGGCTCAACACCATGCATCCCGGCATGGAAGCCCCCTGGTTCGGCCTCCACCTTCGGCGCGGCAACTCCCTGATCGGCGGCCGACGCGAGGTGTACGGCCCCGAGCACCTGAAGAAGGGCGGCTGGCTGGGCACGACGCCGGAGCGTTACCCGCTGGCAGACGCGCAGGCGGGTGTGCCGCTGCCGGAGGGCGCGGTGCATCACTTCCTCCTCCCGGCGAAGGAGTGGGGCGCGGTCGCCGCCGAGAAGGAAGCGAAGGCGCTCGCGCCGGAGGCTGCGAAGGCGCTCGGCGCCTGGCGCAAGGCGATCACGAAGTCCCCGACGCCCAAGCAGACGGCCCGGCTGCAGGGCCTGGCGCGGCGCGCCGAGTACCTGTGGGACCTGGTGGTGCAGCGCCTGACGATCTCCGAGCGGGAGATCTCGCGGCGGGTGGACGTGTGGGAGGCGGAGCCCGAGTGGCTGCGCCGGACGAAGGAAGCGGTGCCTCGGGAGAAGGTGCTGGCCGACCTGACGGCGGTGGACACGCCGTACTGGCGGCTGAAGAAGCTCATGGACACGTGGTGCGCGCTGTGGTTCTGGCCTGTGCAGGAGGGTGCGCTGCTGGACGGCACGGACCGCCGGTACGAGCGGGCGGAGGTCGTGCCTCCGTCGCAGGGCGGAGACGGTGTGGGGTGGGCGTCGGACGTCATCCGTACGTACGAGGAGGTCGACCTCCTCGGCAACGTCACGGTGAAGAAGGTCAAGCGCGGCGACATCGACAAGCGGCGGAAGGGTAAGCGGCAGGGCGAGCAGGCGTTCGCGGGCCAGCGCCGCGAGGTGATCCCGCTGGCCAACCTGGACGACTGGCTGGACTTCGCCGAGGCGCTGCTTGGCACGCACGACGTACCGGCGGAGTCGCTGGTGGCGTCGTTCGACTCGCTCGACGCGCTGGAGCGGTACGAGGACGAGTTGCCGGACTGGATGGGCATGGACCGGTGGCATTGGCTGGAGAGCCGGTTCCCGTGGTCGGGTGTTGCGGGTGACGTGGCCAAGCGGCAGGGCTTCTTCCATTGGGAGTTGGAGTTCGCCCATGTGTTCTCGGGGCGGGGTGGGTTTGACCTGCAGGTGGGGAACCCGCCGTGGGTTCGGCCGGACTGGAAGGAGGATCTGGTCCTGGCGGAGCTTGAACCCTGGTTCGCACTAGTAGAGAAGCCAGGCGCAGCAGAGTGGCGGCTACGCAAAGAAGAGACCCTTGGATCGGGTAAGAGCAACCGAGACTTCCTGCTGGGCGAGTTGTCCGCGCATGCGGGCGCTGCCGGTGTGCTCGGCAGCGTGACCACCTACCCGCTGCTTGTCGGCACCCGAGGGGATCTTTATCGGGCCTTCATGGCGCGAGTGTGGCAGAACATCCCGAGGCAGGGAAGTGCAGGGTTGCTTCATCCGGATACGCACTTCGGCGGTGTAAAGGAGGGCGCGATCCGAGCCAAGACGTATCAACACCTCCGCATGCATGCCCATTTTGTGAATTCAGCGAACTGGGCCTTCGAAGATCTCGATCGCGGCTGGGAATTCGGCATGCACATCTACGGCGCACCGCAGAAACCCAGTTTCCAGCACGTAAGCGAGCTGCGCGGCGCCGACGTGCTCCCAAACTCGCTAACTCACAATGGACATGGCGAGGCACCTGGCATCAAACACAACGGCTCCTGGGACATTCGACCGCATCGTGACCGCGTTGTGCATGTGGATGTGCCGCTGCTCGCAAGTTGGCGGGATTTGACAGGTGCGGGAGACAGTCCGTCAGAGTCCCCTCTGCTGTACCCCGTCCATAGCGGCGAGCAGGGAGCGATCGAAGCACTATCCAACTATCACATTCACCTCGCTGAATTCCAACCGTTGATCACTCCGGGATACAACGAAACCAATGCAACGAAGGACGGTCTAATCCACTGGGAAAACCGGGCCGTTCTCGACATCTCAGACGTCATATTCCAAGGCCCTCACTTCGCTGCGGCGCTACCATTCTCGAAGCAGCCCGCAATTCCCTGCCGAAGCAATCGAGACTGGAATCTTGTCGCGCCAACAGATTTGGCGGAGGATTTCGTCCCAGTGACCAATCATGCACGGTCCACCGATGTCGACTCGTATCTTGACGCCCAGGACTCGTGGAACGGGAAGCCATCCACGTCGTATTACCGCTTGGCATGGCGACGGATGATCCCCTTCAACAGTAGTCGCAGTTTGCATGCCGCTTTGATCCCGCCTGGACCTGCTCACGTCCACGCAGTGCAATCGCTTGCCATGGCTGACAAAACCCTAACCGCACTCAATGCAGGTTTCTGGGCTTCGCTGCCTCTTGATTATCTCCTGCGGATCACTGGACGTGCTGACCTTACGCCAGCTGGCGCCAGGCAGATGCCCGCTCCGGACCCCAGTCATCCCCTCGCCCCCGCCCTCCTACTCCGCACCCTCCGCCTGAACGCCCTGACGAACCACTACGCCCCTCTATGGGAGGAGCTGTTCGAACCCCGTTGGGCGGGCTACGAGGACTGGGCCACCGACTGGCCGGGACTGACGCCCCTCGCCGCCGGCCTGAAGTCCACCTGGGAGTACAGCACTCCGCTCCGTACAGAGCACGAACGGCGTGCTGCCATGGTCGAGTTGGACGCCCTCGTCTCCGTGTGGCTCGGCATCACCGCCGACCAGCTCGTCGCAATCTTCAAGTCGCGCTACCCGCAGCTGCACGACTACGAGGCGAAGACCTGGTTCGACGCCAACGGTCGCAAGATCGCCGAGAACTTCAACACCTACGGACACGGCCAGACCAAGCAGGACTGGCTCGACTTCGAGGCCCACCTCGCCGACCCCGCCAACACTCCGCCCCCCGCCGGCTACGTCGCGCCCTTCTACAAGGCCGACCGCGAAGCCGAGATGCGGGCAGCGCACGCGCACTTCCAGGCGCGGCTGGACAAGGAGATCGCCCTCGGGCGATGGACACCCCCGGCGCGCAAGGCGGCCGGGGAGAACGCGGCGTGACATGCGGCTGCCCCGGACCCTTCGAGGTCCGGGGCAGCCACCTTGCAGCTCTACCGGCTTGCGAAGCCGACAAACGCAGCCCAGGCAGATGCGTCGGCGACGAGGCCAGGGCGGTTCGTGTCCTTGGAGTCCCTACATGGACGCAGCCCAGGCGTTCAGCCACCTCGACGCACTACCCGCCCTCGCCACTGCTGTAGCTGCTCTTGGCCCAGTGAAGGTCCGGCACGATCGGGTCACGCGTTGCATTGTTCATGTCGCTCCAAGCAACTTCTCAACGAGTTCCAGCGATTCACGCGGAGTGAGGGCCTGGGCTCGGAGAAGGCCGTACCGCTCTTCAAGCTCCCGGACAGACTTCCGCTCCGTGTAGAGACGACTGTGCTTGTACGCCTCCACGTAGGCAATCCTCCTGCCCTCGACCGTTTCGATCAGGGTGAAGGGGCCAGCCAGTCTGGCGTGCTCTTCCCGCCCGTTCGGCATCACCTGGATCTCCACGTTGCGCCGCTGGCCGCAGAGCAGAAGGTGCTTCAACTACCCTCGCATCACGCCCCCGCCACCGAGCGGTCGCGTGAGTACCGACTCTTCGATCACGAAGCTGATGGTCGGCAACGGCTGTCGAGCGAAGACGTTCTGCCTCGCCAAGCGGGCCTGCACCCGCTCGTCGATCGTTTCCTCGTCCAGAAGCGGTCGCCTCACGGCGAAGATCGCCCTGGCGTACTCCTCGGTCTGCAAGAGGCCGTTGACGACATGCGTGTCGTACACGTGAAGCTCAACCGCCTCCGCCTCCAACTTCGCCGCGTCCCGGAAGAACGCCGGATACTGCGCCCGCGCCACCTCCTCCTTCATCTCCTTCAGGACCTCACCAGCGTCCAGCAACTCGTCCGCCTGGTCGATGAAGCGGGGCGGCGGCACCCTCCGCCCCTGTTTGTATGCCGCGATCGTCGACGCGGAGTACCCCAGCCTCGCTCCGAACTCCGCCCGCTCCAACCCCGCCCGCATCCGGAACCGTTTCAACTGGCGGCCAAAGAGGCGCAGAATGCCCGAACCGGGGTCCGGCGACGCGTCGCCGTCGTCCGGCTGCTGGGTGGATTCGTTCATGCCCGCGTCACCTCTCCACCGGCCAACGCCGCTCCGCGTCGGCCGTCACGCTCCGCGCCGCTTACGGGCACCGACACGTCGCCTACCGCTACCCTCTGTAAGCGCTTCGCGTCTTACTCAGCGTAAGCGGCGCCCGCCAGCCCGTGTTCCATGAACAGCGAAACTTCCCCCGCACCAGCGGCCCTTGAGTTCTCCATGCGCTTCACGTCCTCACCTCGCGGAGCCCGCCTCGCCCGCCAGCTCGTCTCCCACCGCCTCGACACATGGGGTCACCCCTACACCTCCACCATCAACGAGACACTGCCGCTGATCACCGCCGAACTCACCAGCAACGCCGTGCGCCACGGTCACGTCGCCGACCGGGACTTCCACCTCCGGCTCACCGGCTCGGCCGACATCCTCCGTATCGAGGTCACCGACACCCGTACCGAACGCGTACCGCTGCTCTCCTCCCCCGAGCCACCCGGAGACGCCGAGTCGGGGCGCGGGCTGCTCGTCGTGGCGCGGCTGGCGAGTCGGTGGGCGGTGGCGCCGCGCGTGGGCGCTCCCGGGAAGACCGTCTGGGCAAAACTGTGTCTTTCACGCCAATGACCAGCAGGTTTCGGAAACGGACCGACGGCCTGTCCGTGCGTGCCGCTAGCGTCGTCCGTCCGTGTGTGCAGTGTGTGCACCGCACGGGGGAGCCAAGAGGGAGACAGCGAACGTGAGCACCACCCACACCGACCCGGCCGCCGGCTACCGCATCTCCATCCTCGACGAGGATCCGCTGCGCGCCCGGCGCGAAGCCCGTGAGCTGCTCGCCGCTCTCGCCGAGACCAACCCGCAGGCCGCGCTCGACGTGCCGGCCCGCCCCGCGGGCACCAGCGAGACCGAGACCGTCAAGGGCGGGCCGGTCGCCGACCTGCTCGGCCTGGCGTTCAGCGGCGGCTCCCTGGCCGCCGCGGCCATTCAGATCTGGCTGGCCCGCGTTCCCCAGCGGACCATCGTCGTCACGAGGCCCGACGGGGCGACGCTGACGATTTCCGGCAAGCAGGCCCGTGCGGACGATGCGCAGATCGAGCGGTTCCTCAACGGAAGCGAGGGCCAGGCGAACGAGGGCGGCGAGCAGGACGGGCCGGGCGCGGCGTGAGCGACAACGACCGGTACGCCATGCTCATCGGCGTATCCACCTACGACAGCGACCGCTACCACGATCTGCCGGCTGTGCGGGCGGATCTGCACTACATGCAGGCGGTACTGGAGAACACCGAGATCGGCATGTACAACGACTGCGCGATGGTCGCGGAGCCGACGCGCGCGGAGATGCTGCACGCCATCGAGGAGTTCCTGGAGGAGCGGCGGGCCAGCGAGACGGCGCTGCTCTACTTCAGCGGACACGGGGAGTTCTGCGAGACCGACGGGCAACTGTACTTCCTCACGCGGGACGCCGATCCGGACGACCTGCCGGGCACCGCCGTGCCGGCGGAGTTTCTGGAGCGGATGCTCCAGTCCTGCCGGGCCGCCTCGAAGGTCGTGCTGCTCGACTGCTGCTCCAGCGGCTCCGTCGTCCAGGGCTGGACGGCCAAGGGGGCGTCCGACGGCGGCGAACGGCCCGTTCCTAGCACGCTCCTGCGACCGACCGGCGTGTACTTCATCACCGCATCGGACGCCCTCCAGGCCGCCTCGGCGATGGCGCCGGCCGGGTCGTCGCTCGGCACCTCCCGGTTCACCGGTGAGATCGTCGAGGGGCTGCGCAGCGGGCGGATCAAGGACAGCGGCTGGATCACGCCGGACGACCTCTTCGAGTACCTGACCGCGCAGATGGTCCGGAACGGGGTGCCCGAGGAGCAGCGGCCCACGAAGTCCACCATCCGCGCGACGCACACCCTGCCCCTGGCCCGCTCGGTGGCGCGATCCGTCCAGCTCCCCGACCCGCCAAAGGACTTCACCGAGGGCGGGTCCCCGCCCTCCTCGGCGCTGCTGAAGGCACGCAGCCTCGCCGCTCAGGACGCGCAGGACGGCGTCGACTGGCAGCGCCTCCTGCGGTACTACGCGCACTGTCTGGGGGCACAGGCCGCGTCGGGCATGCTGCCCGACCGAGACAGCGGCCGGGGTTCCGCGTACTTCCTGCTGGGGCAGGGGTCGGAGACGATTCAGTCCGGGCTGGAGTCCGGTCTTCGCGCCCCTGCCCAGCTGCCCAAGCCGAAGAGCACCGGTGCGAAGGTCGACGAGGCCGCGCTGCAGGAGTACTGGTACGGGTACCCGGCCGTCACCCTGCCCGAGCGCGGTGGTAGCGGCGGGCGTCGGGCCGCGGTGCGCATCGCGCCGTTGCTCATCCAGCCGATGGAGCTGGCACCGGACGAGAACGGTATCGACCAACTGCGACCGAGCGGCGTGCCCTTCCCGCACAGCGGCGTGCTCACGGAACTGCTGGAGGACGAAGAGGCGGCCGAGCTGCTCGCCCGCTGGCAGCCGACCTGGCAGGAGGGAAACGCCGCCCAGATGCTCAAGGCGGTGCGGGAACTCCTGACGCGGCTCGAACTCCCGGAGCTGGAACCGCTCGACCTGTCCTCGCTCAGTGACCGTTCCGTCATGGACTCGCTGCGTCCGGGTGCCCACAACGCCGCCGTCCTCCTCGCACCGTCAGGCCTTGAGCGGACCGCCACTGCGGGCCTCGTGGAGAACCTGCTCCAGATGTCCACGCGCACCGCCCAGATCTCCGGCACCGCACTGGACACGCTTCTGACCGGTGGTGGCGACGGCGGAACCCTGGGGCGTGGCGCGCCGGTCGTGGTCTCCCCCGGGCCCTGCAACGAGAGCCAGGCGCAGGTGATCACGTCCGCGATGACCCGGCCGCTCACCGTCTCTACCGGGCCGCCCGGCACCGGGAAGAGCGAGGTGGTGGCGGCGGTGGTCGCCACCGCGGTCACCGCCGGACAGTCCGTCCTCGTCGCGTCCACGAACAACGAGGCCGTGAACGTGGTGGCCGAGCGCTGCGACGCGATCTCCCCCGGGCTGCTCATGCGGACGGGGAACAAGGAGGCCCTGGAGGCCGAGGCCGCGAAGCTCAAGCGGCTGCTCTCCCAGCCGGACGAGGGCCCGGCGCGAAGTGCGTCGACCGTGGCGGGCGACCTCAGGAACCGGCACGCCCGCGCCGCCGCGCACGAGGCCGAGGCAGCGCGGCTGATCGGCGAGGAGGCGCAGTTGCTGGAGCTGCTGCGGGAACGTGCGCGCCAGGCGGACGAGCTCCTGCTACCGGTGGAGCTGCTGGACCGGGCATGGGCCGAAGGCGGAACCGCCGCGCTCGCCGGCTGGGAGGAACGGGCGCGGCGGGCCGCCGGCGCCGGCTGGTTCTCCTTCGGCAGGTGGCGCAGAGGGCGGGCCCTGGCCGCGTTCGTCGCCTCGGTAGGTGAGACCGGGGCGGGGGTCTGGCCAGCCTGGGCCACGGAACGGCCGGTACCGCCCGAGCTCCTGCTCGCCCTGGCGGAGGTCGCGGCGGTGGAAGGAATGCTCAGGAGCCTCGTACCGGGGCATCTCGCCCTGAACGAGGAGGCGCTGAAGCAGGCGCGTCTGGAGAGCCGGGCGGGATTGTCGGAGACCTCGGGCGAGCTGGCCCGGGCCGTGGCCGCCGAGGCGATAGCCCGTGGCCGGTCGCTGATGGCCCAGCGGCTCCAGGCCCTGCGTCAGCGCTCCAACTTCCGCAAGAGCCAGCGCAACCTGATGGCCCATCTGAAGGGCTGGGCCATCAGCACACACTCGGTCCGCCAGCTGGAGCTGGCCCCGGAGCTCTTCGACCTCGTCGTCATCGACGAGGCCAGCCAGTGTTCGATCCCGGCGGTGCTGCCGCTGCTTTTCCGGGCGAAGCGGGCGCTGATCATCGGTGATCCGATGCAGCTCGGCCACATTCCCGGGATCACGGCGGAGCAGGAGCGGCAGGCCCGCGTACGGGCGGGGCTGAGCGCGGCGCAGCTGGAGGATCACCGGCTCACGTACCACGTGTACGCCTCGTATCACGCGGCGGCGCAGCACGGCGAGGCGGCACTGCTGCTCGACGAGCACTACCGGTGCCACCCGGCGATCGCCGACGTCGTCAACGGCTACTGCTACGCAGGGCAGTTGCAGGTCCTCACCGACGTCAGGAGGCAGTTCCCGGCGCTCGATCCGGTCGGGCTGAGCGATCCTGCTCCCGCGCTGGGCTGGGTCGACGTGCCGCACGGAGCGTCTGCGCTGGGCCCGGGAGGTCGGTCCTGGCGGAATCCGGCGGAGGCCGCACAGGTGCGGGAGACGGTGGACGAGCTGCTCGCGCGGCTTCCGGAAGACGCGACGGTGGGCGTCGTGACGCCGTTCCGTGCCCAGAAGGAGACGCTGGCACGGGTGTGGGCGGACGACGACCGTGTCCGGGTCGGTACCGTGCACGCCTTCCAGGGCGGACAGCGGGACGTCATGGTCCTCAGCCCGGTGGCGACCGGCAACACCCCTCCCCGTACGACGCACTGGGTGGCGAGCGAGGTCAACCTCTGGAACGTTGCCGTCACGCGGGCCAAGTCGCAGCTGATCACGGTGGGCAGCCATGCCTTCTGGCAGGGACGGGCGGGGCTTCCGGCGCTCCTCGCGGAGCGGTCGAAGGTCCTGGGCGCGGGGGCCACGGTGGACGGGACCGGCACCGCCTTCGGCGCGAAGATCCGGAGCGGCTTCCATGAGGAGCTCACGGACCGGCTCCAGGACTACCTCGGTCGCCGCGGCCTCACCGATCTGGAGCGCGAGGCGGTGGTCGGCGGGCACACCGTCGACCTGCTGTTCACCGCAGACGGGGCGAACACCGCGGTCCTCATCGACACCGGCCCCGAACACGGGCTGGAACCGGCCCGCCATCTGCGGTTGACACACGCGCGGGGCGACCTGCTGCCCGGGCTGCCGTCCGGCGGGGCCGGGGCGAAACCCGGACCGGTGACGCGGACGGTCCGCGTGCCGGCGTGGCGGATCCTGGCCGGCGAGGCGATGCTGGAGCCGCTCTTCGTCTGAGCCGGCACCACGACACGGTCAGGGTTGCAGGCTCCGGACGACGTACGTCATGTGTTGGACGTTGCCCGCCTGCAGCCAGACCGCGGCGTTTCCGGTGCCTTTGGGACCCTGCCCGTGCGCGCAGTCGCGCAGCCAGGTCTCACCCGCGCTGGCCCCCGCACCGCGGAAGCCCGGCAGCGCGAGCACTTCCCGCGCGGCGGTCCGGATGGCGTCGGTCCGGTCGGGCCCTCCTGTCGGGACCTTCAGGAGGACAAACGCCTCGTCGGTGGTGTAGCACAGTACGCCCCAGGGCGGGCCGCCGTGGCCGGAGGAGGGCCCGCGAGCGATGCCCTGGGTCGACTCGATGCCGTAGTCACCGTACGCGAGCCCGCGGACGAACTCGCGGGTGCTGCGGTTCAGATCTCGCCACACGTGCCAGTCCCAGCGTGGCTCCACGGCCGTGCCGTGTTCCACGAGCCGGGCGGTCACCGCGGGAAAGCCACCACCCAGGACAGCGGCCGTTCGCCAGGGAATCAGCGGCATCAGGGCTTCGAGCGCGCGCAGGGACTCCTTCGCCGCCTCGGTCCGGTCGGCACGGACGGCACCCAGGTCGAGCAGGAGGTCCGCCTCGACGGCGGAATCGACGCGCGCGACCAGGCCACGGACGGCATGATCGAGAAGGTCGTCCCACTCGCCGGGCATCATGACGCGTATGGCGAGCCCGTTTCCGGTGGACCGGGCGTGCTCGAGCATCGCGGCCTGATGCGTCGCGGAACGGTCGGGACCCGTCACCGGGCGCAGCGGACTCACGTCGGCGTCGGTGGACAACACGTCGGCCAGCACCGACAGCTGTGCCTCGTCGGCGAACGGGGCATCGATCCAGGCCGGATGATGACGGTGAATCCGTCTCACGCCCCACAGGTCCTTTCGCACACCCAGGGCGAGTGCATCAGGGTGCTGGCCCACTCGGGGCGGAAGATTCCACAGCGGCATGACGGCCGCTTGTACGGAGAGACTCAGTTGGCGGTACGCCTGGCGGGCGTGCGGCTTCGCGGGCAGAACGGGAACGTACAGCGGTCCGGACATGGCGGCTCCCCCTCGGCTCTGCCTGCGTCCTCTTCGCTCGCGCCTTTCCTCGTTGTTCCTCCTTGTGCTTCAGGATCCGCCGCATCGTTGCCGCACGTAATGACGCCTTTTCAGCCTTCATGGCTGGAATGTTCCAGAACCTGGTAGCGCTGTGACCAGCGAGGTACTGTTCGTGAAGCTCGGCAGCCGAACCCCACGAGGTCTGCACGTACATGACGTGCGTCTGCCGTGGCACCGCTTGTCGACTTCGGCCGCTCTGCGGCCGGCTGCACCACGATTGGGCCCGCGTTGTGAACCATCGGATTCTCGGACTGACGGTCCGGAACTTCCGCACCCTGACGGACGTGAAGCTTCCGATAGGCCCTCTGACGGTCATGGTCGGCCCCAATGCCGCGGGCAAGTCGAACGTCCTGCACGCCTTGAACTTCCTCGGCGACGTGTCCCGCGAGGGGATCGAAGCGGCGCTGGACGCCCAGGGCGGGTTCGACGTGCTGGCCTTCCGCGGGGGCCCGAAGCCGGTGTCACGGATATCGGTCGGCATCGAGGGCATCTGGTCGGACTTCGCCTCGGAGGACGAGCCCGACCGGTACGAGCTCCGAATCGATCGCCCCCGGCTGCCGGAAGGGTCCCGTCAGAGCCACACCACGTACCGACGCGAGCGGTTCACTCAACACCCCGAGGCCGGAGCACCCACCTCGGTCGAGTGCGCGGGCGACCGCATGACCCTCACAAACCCGTCGGAGGCCGAAAACTCGCGCCTGTCGCTGGCTGTCAGACGCATGGCATCCGGCTTGCACCAGCCATGGGACGTCTCCGGTTTCCCGTCCTCCGCAGCGGCCGCCGATGCTCTGACGCGTCACCTCCGGCAGATCCGCGTCTTCGATCCTGACGTCCGTGCCGCCCGCAAACCCTGGGGGATCACCGAGTCCGGCGGCCGCCTGGAGAACGACGCCTCCAACCTCGCCGATTTCCTCAAAACGCTCAAGGACCACGGGGAAGCCTGGGCGATGCTCCTGGAGGATGTCCGGACGGTGGTTCCGCAGATCCGGGACATCCATCTCGTGGACGTGCCGGGTGTGGCCGGTCGCCTTGCGGTGGAGCTGGAGGAGGACGGCCTCCGTGGGCGCACGCGGCTGACCGAAGCCTCCTGGGGCACCGTCCGCATCCTGTGCATGCTGGCGCTCTTCCACGATCCTGAGCCACCGCTGCTGACCTGTATCGAGGAGATCGACCACGGCATCCACCCGCATGCCCTCAGCCTCCTCGTCGGCCGGCTCCGCGAGGCGAGCGCCCGCGGCCAGTTCCTGGTGACCACCCATTCGCTCGTCGTCCTCAACGACCTGTACCCGGAGGAGCTCGTCGTCTGCGAGCGCCGCGACAGCGGCGCATCGGTCATCCCCGCACGCCGTCCCAAGGACATCCAGCGGATCATCGAGAAAGCCGAGTATGAGCCGATCGGTGAGCTCTGGTACTCCGGAGCCCTGGGAGGTGGCCTGTGAGCCGCGGATCCAAGCCGTCCCGCCGACGTCGCTCGGTCATCGTGGTGGCCGGAGAAGGAGACTACGACCGCAAGGTCCTCCAGCACCTGGTGCCCGCCCTGCACCCGGGCGAGTGCCCCGAGGTGCGCATGTTGAAGAAGCCCATCCGCCTCGCTCGGGCCCATACCACACTCCATCCGCGGCTCCAGGAGATCAAGAAGCACGCCACGGGTATCGCCGACACGGCGGAGCTGGCCGGCATCGTGATACATGCCGACCTCGACGGCGTCGCCGACGACTTCTACGACACCCTGCGCCGTCGCCTCCGCGAAGAGATGGACGGCGTCTTCAAGGGCACCCCCTCGGCTCTGGCACTGGCCGCCTATGAGATCGAGGCCTGGCTCATGCTGTTTCCCAAGGCTTTCACCGCGCTCCATCCCGGCTGGAAGCTCCGGGAGGCGGACTGTCGCCGCGACCTCGCCAAGCTGGAGAAGGCCAAGGAGCACCTCAAGAAGCAGCTCACGAGGCCCGGCTACCTGGAATCACACGCGCCCAAGATCATGGAGAAGGCCGTCAAGGGTGGCCACGTGTCTCCCAAACCGGCCGGCAACAATCGCTCCTTCCTGGACTTCGCGAAGGACATCGCGGCCTGGCGCGAGGCGGCATAGCCCCAGCTCACCGAGAACGCAGGAAGCTCTATACGGTGGTACGGATCATCGTGGCATCGGCAAGACAGAGGGGACCGTCGTGAAGCCCACCATGGCCGCCGCCCAGTTGCGCGGCAGTCTGACGCAGTACCTCACGACGACGTACGCCCTCGCCGACGAGGACACCCGGCGCGCCCTGGAGCGCTTCCTCGGGCACCCCGAGACCGGGATCTTCCGAGGGCCGTACCTCCGAATCAGGACACCGTTCCACGTGGCCGACGACGGCTGGCAGCGGGAGCTGGAGTGGACGGCCGGGTTCCCCGGCTTCACCCCGTACCGGCATCAGGCCGAGGCATGGGCACGCCTGTCCACGCTGCACGGGCCGGCTCGGCCAACCCTCGTGACCACAGGCACGGGATCAGGCAAGACGGAGTCGTTCCTCGTCCCGGTGCTCGACCACTGCCGCCGGCAGCGCGCCCAGGGCCACCGGGGCGTCAAGGCTGTCCTGCTGTATCCGATGAACGCCCTCGCCACCGATCAGGCGAGCCGCATCGGCGACTACCTGGCTCGACCGGAGCTGGCGCAGGTCACGGCCGGCCTGTACATCGGTGACCGGCCCGACACCGATTTCCGCCGCGTGATGACGCGGCGCGAGGAGATGCGCGTATCGCCGCCGGACCTGCTGATCACGAACTACAAGATGCTCGACCTGCTGCTCCAGCGGGGCGAGGACCGTTCACTGTGGGAGGGCGCTGACCTCACGTACGTCGTACTGGACGAGTTCCACACGTACGACGGCGCGCAAGGTACCGATGTGGCCATGCTGCTGCGGCGGCTGGCCGCAGCGACGGGTGCTTCGCAGCCGGGCAGGCCGCTCGGGTCGATCTGCCCGGTGGCGACGTCGGCGACCCTGGGTGAGGGCGCGCCGGGCAAGGAGGCCGGCGGCATCCTCGATGTGGCGTCCCGGGCGTTCGGAATGCCCTTCCCTGCCGACGCCGTGATCGGTGAGGAACGGATGTCGGCCGAAGAGTTCACGGGCGCCGTGGACTACGAGCTCCCCGAACCACCGACGCCGCAGGAGGTCATCGAGTTCTCGGGCGGGCCCGGCGTCGAGGCCCAGCCCGAACTGCTGGACCTGGACAGGCTGGCCGCGCGGCTGCTCGGCCGCTCCGGCCTCGACGCGTTCCGCATCGGGCGGCTGCTCAAGCGCCATGACTTCACCCACGGCGTGCTGTCGCTGCTCGGCGGTGAGCCACTGGACGAGTGGGGGCTGCGGGACCGGCTGGCCCGCTTCGGGTACGCGTGGGGACGCACGGCACGAGAGAATCCGCAGCTCGCCCTACAGGCGCTGTCCCGGTTCGTCGCCCTGCTGTCGGCAGCGCGGGACCCGGAATCGGACGAGCGCCGGCCGCGGCCGCTGCTGCACATCGAGGCACACCTGTGGGTCCGGCCCGTCACCCGTGTGCTGCGCGGTGTCGGGTCCTCCCCGGAGTTCCGCTGGTACGAGGACGACCGCACCGCGGCCCGCCGTGCCGCTCTGCACGCCGCTCCGGCCACCGACGAGGAGTCCGACGGATCGTCCGGCGGCTGGCCGTCGTCCTCCGCACGGCCGCAGCCGCTGCCCGGGGCCGACACCGCGGTCCGGCCCGCCGAGGTACATCTGCCCGCCGTGTACTGCCGCAGCTGCGGTCGCTCCGGCTGGGCGGCCCTGTCGCCCGAGGCGGATCCCCAGCGGCTGGTCATGGCGCAGGACCGGATCTGGCGGGCCGCCGTGGGCCGGGACAAAAGGCTCATCCGCTACTTCATCGCCGCCACGCAGAGCGAGCGGCAGCAGACGCTCGACGCGGTGACCGGCGCACGGCCTTCGGACGGCAGCGGGGTCGTCCCTCTGTCTGTGGTGGTGCTGGACGGCGGGCAGGGCACGTACCGGCTGCCGACACCGTCGGACGCGGGCGAGCTGATCGACGCCTGGTTCGCCCTGGCTGTGCTCGACAAGAAGTCGGCCGACCGGGCCGCCAAGGACGACCGCTGCCCGGCCTGTCACACCGACAACAGCATCCGCTTCCTCGGTACCGCGCAGGCGGCGCTCGCCTCGGCGACCGTCACCCAGCTGTTCACGGGCGGCGACCTCGCGCTCGTACCGGAAGAGCGCAAGACGCTGCTCTTCAACGACTCCACCCAGGACGCGGCTCACCGGGCCGGATATGTCGCGAACGCCTCGTACAAGTTCTCGCTGCGCTCGCTGCTCGCCCACAACCTGGACGAGTCGGGTGTCCCGACCGCGCTCAACGACCTGATCGGGTACGTACTGGAATCGGTGGACGATCCCGAGGCACTGGCTGCCGTCGTGCCTCCCGACCTCCATGACGAACCGGGGGTCGACCGCCTCCTCTCGGGACGCGGAACCGGCGACGCGCGGACATGGAAGCTGATCGGCGAGCGTCTCGCCTTCGCCACCGTCATGGAGTTCGGACTGCGCAGCCGCATGGGGCGCACCCTGGAACTCACACGGACCGCCGCGGCCGAGGTGGTGGTCGCAGAGCCCGACCGCGTCACGGCTCTCGCCCGCGACATCCATCTGTCCCTGCCGGGCCAGCTCCTTGTCACGGGCGCACTGCCCACGTCCGACCGCTACCTCGCCTATGTCCGCGGCCTTCTGGAACGCCTGCGGTTGCGCGGCGCGGTGCATCACCGCTGGCTCGACACCTGGATGAAGGAAGCCGGTACCAACCGGTACCTCATCTCCGGTCGCAGGCCGGACGGCATGCCCGCGTTCCCCGAGGGTGTCGCTCCTCCCCGCTTCCTTCTGGACGGGCAGAAGGACAAGTCCGAGTTCGACACGGTCACCGGGCGTCTGGGCTGGTACCAGGACTGGACCCGTCGCTGTCTGGGTCTGGACGCCGCAGGTGCCACCGAGTACCTGCGGCGGCTGCTGCCCGCCCTCGCCGACGAGCGGGTGCTCGCGGTGCGCACCACCCGTGACCGGCAGACGCGGCTCTACGGTCTCCAGCCGGGGCACATCGAGGCCCGGCTGCTCGACGACGCCGCCGTCAACAAGGCCTTCGTCAGCTGTGAGGACTGCGGCTGGCAGCAGGTGGTGGCGCCGGAGCGCCGCACCCGCTGGTACGGGCACCCGTGCCCTCGCTACCGGTGCAAGGGACTGCTGACCGCTCCCCAGCCGGGCACGCCGCGCAGCGGCGCCAGCACCTCCGGGCTCGGCCCGACGGTCCGCGAGCGGGACTACACCGGCGACTACTACCGCCGCCTCTATCTGACCGGCGGGACGTTCCGCGTGGTCACCGCAGAACACACGGGCATGCTCAGCAGACCCGAGCGCGAGCGGGTCGAACGCAGCTTCAGGGCGGGCACGCACTACACCGACCCGAACGTGCTGTCGTGCACCCCCACGCTGGAACTCGGCATCGACATCGGGGAACTGTCCGCCGTTCTGCTCGGCTCCCTGCCCAAGGGCCCCGCCAACTACGTCCAGCGGGCGGGCCGAGCGGGACGTCGTACGGGCAATGCGCTGGTGGTCGCCTTCGGCGGGCGCCGCGCTCGCGATCTGTACTACCTGGACCAGCCGCGCGAGATGATCGCGGGGACGATCCTGCCTCCCGGCTGCTATCTGTCGGCCGTGGAGATCCTGCGCCGTCAGTACACGGCACGGCTGCTGGATCTGGCGGCTCGCGGCGAGCTGAGGACGTCCGACGGCGAAGTCCTGCCACCTGTCCCCCGGTTGTCGTCCGCTCTGTTCGGCACCACGGGCTGGTGTCAGGACTTGGCGGACGCCGCGCAGGCCCACGGTGCCTCACTGGTCGAGAAGTTCCTCGAACTGTTCCCGGCCGGCAGCGGCGCGGACGACTCCGAAGGTGGTGTGTCGGCCTACGCGGCGGAGGAACTCAGGGCGTACGCCACGGGTGGCATCGTCCGGGCGCTGCAGGAGGCGGAGGAGGACTGGACCGGGCGACGTGAGGAGCTCCGCCGCAGGATCGCGGCGATCGACGATGCCGCCGAGCATCTGGTCCGTACGGACGCCGTGCAGGACCGCGAACGCCGGGAGCTGCTCGCCGAGCGGCGCAGCGCCGGGGATCTGCTGAGGGAACTGAGCCAGTCGAGCGCACACGGCACCCTGGTGGAACTCGGTCTACTGCCGAACTACAGCCTCACCGACACCACCACCCAGCTGGAGGCGACGCTGTACTGGGCGGAAACACCGGACGACGAGGAGGACGCCCGGTCGGAGGGCTCGGCCGGAGACCCGGCCAAGCGGGTGTACCGCAGCGAGACGAGGGACTACGAGCGGTCCCGCAAGCTGGCCCTGACGGAACTGGCTCCCGGGAACAGCTTCTACGTCAACGGCTATCGGCACGTCGTGCGCGCCCTCGACGTCGGCACCCCGGACCGCCGTGCCTGGGCGGAGTGGCGACTCTGCCCGGGATGCGGGTACGCCCGTACGCACAATGCCAAGAAGGACACCAGTCCGTGCCCTCGCTGCGGAGGGCGGGAGATCGCCGACGCGGGCTGCGTGCAGCATGTGCTCCAGCCCCGACGCGTCGTCTCGCGCGACAAGCGGGACGACGCCCGGGTGCGTGACGACCGCGACGAGCGGGACCGCCGGCACTACGCGGTGCTGACAACGGTCGACATCGATCCGGAGCGGATCCCCCCCGGATCCTGGCGGCACGAAACGGCCGTGTTCGGGGTGGACTTCACGCGGCAGGCGAAGATCCGTACCTTCAACCTGGGTCTCGACCGCGAAGAGGGCAGCAGCACCGTGCCCCTCGCCAGCGTGGACGTGCGGCTCAACCCCTTCTATGTGTGCACCAGTTGCGGTGGCGCGACGGCCGAGGGGCGCCCTGTCGTGGACATACCCCAGCATGCGCTGACGGACTCCGGCGCGGCAAGTACTGCGCCCGCCGCCCATCACCTGCTGTGGTGTCCGCGCCGCCGGATCAAGGGCGCCTTCGGGGCCGGATCGGCCGAGCAGCAGGGCAAGGGGGAGGACGTACCGCTGCTGCTCGCGCACGAGCTGACCACGGAAGCGGTACGCATCCTGCTGCCCGCCTCCATGGCCCGCGCCAAGGAACGGCTGGCATCGTTCACGGCCGCCCTTTTCGCGGGCATCGCGGCACAGTACGGCGGCGATCCCGACCACATCGACATCGCCGAGGCGACGATGCCCGACCACGCGGGCGCCGACGGCTCCGACTGGCCGCGACGGTTCCTCGTGGTCTACGACCGCCTTCCGGGAGGCACCGGCTACCTGCACCGGCTCGCGTCCGCCGACGGATTCCGGGACGTGCTGCTCAAGGCGCGGGACGTCATCGAGGGCTGCGCCTGCCGCGAGAAGGGACTGGACGGCTGCCACCAGTGTCTTCTGCGTCGCGTGCCGGCGGGCGACTACGACAAGGTCAGCCGCAACGAGGTGCGGCAGATGCTGGAGGACCTGCTCGGCGAGGACGGTTCGCGCTGGCGGACAGCGCCCGTCGCGACGACCCGGCACATCCCGCTGGAGCGGCAGGCCGAGAGCGACCTCGAAATCCTGTTCATCGACACACTCCAGGAATGGGCGAAGCTGACCGAGTCCGGGGCCACCGCTGACACGTACGCCACATCGGCCGGTACGTACGCGCTCGACCTGCGGCTGACAGGAGACGACGGGGCGACCGTGAGCTGGCGCGTCTCGCAACAACGTGCGCTGGACGGCACACGGCCCGACATACTCCTCGAACGCCTCGACGCGCCCAGCCCGCGCGTCGCCGTGTACCTCGACGGCTACGCCTATCACGCGACTCCCGCGCACAACCGGCTGGCCGATGACGCCACGAAACGGACTTGTCTGCGCAGCGAGGGACTGCGGGTCTTCCAGCTGACGTACGACGACGTCAAGGAGTGGCGTGCGCGGGTACAGGACATGGGGTATGCAGGGGCGGGCCCGGCCGACCCGGTCTGGGAGCCCTACCCGGCAGAAGCACAGAACCGGGCACGTGACTACTACAGCCGTATCGGCGGAGGGCTGCCCGGCGAACTGTCCGATGCCGTCTGGGTGAACCCCTCCCGGCTCCTGCTCGCGTACTTGCGTTCGCCCGACGCCTCGCGCTGGCAGCGGCGGGCCGAAGCCGCCGCCGCAGGACTCAGCGGCGCGGCCGGTGCCCGTGGCGCCGCCCTGGGGGCCGACGGCCTCGGGCCGGCCCTTCTGTCGGCGTTGCGTGGCGGAGCAGCGACGGGAGCAGCGGGACCGGTCCGGCTGGTGTACGGATCCGACGCCTCCGGCTGCCGGCTCGTCCTGGCTGCGGACGGCAGGCGTACCCCGCCCGTGTGGACCGGTCTGACGATCCTAGACGACAGCGCCGAGGCCATGGCTGACGCACGCGCCCACCGGCGTCGTTGGCGGGCATGGTTGTACTGGAGCAACGTGCTGCAGTTCCTGGACCACGGCGGCGGCGACAGCGCCCAGCTCACTACCAGCCTGCTCGACGGCTTCGCCCCCGAGGTGCTGACCGTGACCGGCGGCGAGGGCTGGCTGCCGTCCACCCGCACCGAGATCACCCGTGAGGCACCCGCACCGGTCGCGGCCGAGGCGGCCGCTGCGGAGGTCGGTGCCGTCCGGGACGGCACACCGGAAAGCGCTGTGGCCGAGGACTCCACGTCCCCGGCCGCCGGCCGGGACCCGGGCTGGGACCCGGTCCTCGAATACCTTGATCCTGACGAGGCCGGCCTCGCCGCGCTTGCCACGGCCCTGGCCGACTCCGGGGTACCGGCGCCCGAGGACGGCTACGAACTCGACGAGCGGGGATGGCAGGCCGAACTGGCCTGGCCCACGGCCCGCGTCGGCGTGGTCCTCGCCGCCAAGGACGACGGTCCGGAGCCCGACCACGAGGCCACGGACAGGGACAAGGCGTTCACGGCAGCTGGCTGGGACGTCCGAACCGCGACGGCGTGGGACGCTGCGGAGCTGGTCGCCCGGCTGCTCGGACGAGACCAGGACACGAACCACGACAGCACCAGTGACGGGGAGCACACACGATGACCGCCTCGGGCGTGACGCTGCGCCTGCTCGACAAGGCCGACAAGGAGATCCTCAAGCTCCCTCGCACGGTCAAGGGCGCCTTCTTCGACTTCCAGCACAAGTTCAAGGCCAACCCGCACACCACCGGTCTCAAGCTTCAGCAGCTCAAGGGAGGCAGCAGACTGTGGTCGGCGCGCATCAGCGACGACTACCGGGCCCTGCTGATCCGGCTCGCCGAAGACGACTGGCTGATCGTCTCCGTCAAACACCGCAAGGACGTCTACGACCGACTGTCGGCTCAGGTCAACCAGGTCACCGGTGGTATCGAGTACGTCGACCTGGAAGTCGTGGAGGAAAGCATCCTTCGCCGGCTTCCCGCGCCGCCCGCCACCGCGACGGCCGCGCCGGAAGCGGCCACGCCCCAGGAACTCTTCGCGGCCTGGTCCGATACCCAGCTGTCGGCGCTCGGAGTCGCCGAACCGCTGCTCCCGGTCATCCGGACGCTCACCACCGAGGACCAGCTGCTGGGCTTGGTCGAGTACGCGCCCCAGCTCACGGGCGAAGTACTGCTCGCACTCTTCGACGGCAAGCCGTACGACGACGTCCTCGACCACGTGACCGCACCCGTCGCCGTCGCCGAGCCGGTCGACCCCGACGATTTCCAGGCCGCGGCACAGCGTCCGGCGACGGTCGTCACCACATCCGACGAGGCGCTCCGAGAGGCCCTGGAGGGCGGCGACTTCAGCCGCTGGAAGGTCTTCCTCCACCCTACGCAGGCCAAGCTCGTGGAACGGCGTTACTCAGGCCCCGCCCGGGTCGGCGGGGGGCCCGGCACGGGCAAGACCATCGTCGCCCTGCACCGGGTGCGTCACCTGGCGGGGCAGCTGCCGCCTGGTCGCAACAAGCCTATCCTGCTGACCACCTACAACAAGAACCTCGCCGCGGATCTCCGGTCCCGGTTGCTGGAACTGGGCGGCGAAGAGCTGCTGGCCTGTGTCGAGGTCAGCCACGTCGACCAGCTGGCACTGCGCATCGTGCGCGAAGCCGAACCGGGCAGCGGCAAGCAGGTGATGGACGACAGCCAGGCCGTACGGGAATGGCGGGCCCTGCTGGACGAACTGGGGCAGGAAGGCTGGGACCCCGAGTTCCTGCACGACGAATGGACCCAGGTGATCCTGGGGCAGGCAGTCGCCACACGCACCGACTACTTCCGTGCCCGGCGTGCCGGACGCGGCCGGAACATCACTCGCGGTGAACGCGCCGAGATCTGGCAGCTCGCGGAACGTTTCACCCAGCGTCTGGACCGACTCGGACGTCAGACGTGGGACCAGGTCGCCGAGCGCGCCGCCCGTCTGGAGATGGGACGCGAACAGCGGATTCTCTCCATCGCACGTCAGCGGGGGGAGGCCGGCGGTCTCGACAACATCCACCTCCAGGACGGATCGGGCGGCTGGCTGCGCTTTCGGTATCGACACATCGTGGTGGACGAGGCCCAGGATCTGCGCCCAGCGCACTGGAAGATGCTACGTGCGATGGCCCCTCGGGAAACGGACGACCTGTTTCTTGTCGGCGACACCCATCAGCGTATCTACAAGAACCAGGTGACGCTCGGCAGCCTGGGCATCAACATCCGCGGGCGCTCGTCGAAGCTGAGCCTGAGCTACCGCACGACACGACAGATTCTTCGCTCCGCGCTCGACGTGCTGGGCGAGACGGACTACGACGACCTCGACGGCGACAAGGAGACGCTCGCCGGCTACCGGTCCGTGCTCAGCGGACGGCAGCCTTCAGGCCACTCGTTCCCGGATTGGGGCACAGAGCGTGAAGGCATCGCTGCTCTCATCGAGGAATGGGACGGAGACCCTGACCTACGCATTCCCCACGAACAGATCGCCATCTGCGTGCCGACGAACCAGATGGCCGCCGAGATTGGCTACACGCTCGCCTCGCATGGCATTCGACCGGTGGAAATCCGTGCCGATGGTCCGCAGGGGAACGGTGGAGTGCACATCGGTACGATGTTCCGGTTCAAGGGACTCGAGTACCAGCGAATGATCATCGCGGGAGTCTCGGACGGCCTGGTGCCCCGCGATGCGGTGAGCCGGCTGCGCACAAGCGATCCAGCACGATATCGCCATGAGATCCAGCGTGCTCGATCCCTGCTGTTCGTGGCAGCCACCAGGGCTCGGGACAGCGTGGATGTCTTCTGGCATGGCAACCCCAGTCCGTTCCTGGGCCCCGGGCTGACGCAACAGGAGTAGAGCGGGGCTGGGCGAGAGCCCACGAACACGCCCGATGGAGCCCTCTGGGACTTCTCTGGGACTTTCGGCCGTGTCAACGGCCACGACCGTGAAACAGCCGAAAGACGATCTGCGCAGGTCAGTCACTTAGGGAGATGGATCGTGGCAGGTCACAGCACCGCCAAATCTTTTCCGGGACATCTGACGAGCGAATGCCGCCGCGCCCTTCCCGACCTGCGGACGCGGGTCTGGAGGGGGCGCGGCGGCACCTCTGGGTCTTCCCTGGGTGCCCTGGGCGGATACGCGGGTGCGTCAGCCCAGCGCGGCGATCATGTCTTCGGCCAGCCTGGCACTGGAGGCGGGGTTCTGGCCGGTGAAGAGGTTGCCGTCGGTGATGTTGTGCTGCTGGTACGCCGCCCCTCCGATGTGGTCCGCGCCCAGCTCCCGCAGACGGGAAGCGAGCAGCCACGGAGCTCCCTCGGCGGTGCCGAACAGCTGCTCCTCCTCATCGGTGAACGCCGTCATCCTGCGGCCGGCGAAGAGCCAGTCGCCGTCCTCGTCCTCGGCGCTGAGCAGCGCGGCCGGACCGTGGCAGACCGCGCCGATGAGCTTCCCGGCCTTGTCCGCCTCGGCCAGCAGACGGCCCAGGTCGGCGTCCTGGAAGAGGTCGACGACCGGGCCGTGGCCGCCGGGCAGCACCACCGCGACGTAGTCGTCCATGCCGACCTCGTCGAGCTTCAGCAGCGGGCCGAACTCCTCCAGTGCCTTCCGGGCGTGTGCCACGTAGCGGCCGCACTCCTCCCCCGCGACCGCCGGGTCGGCGCTGTGCTCGTCCAGCGGCTGCAGCACCCCACCCGGGGAAGCGAAGTCGACCGTGTAACCGGCCTCCACGAACTTCTCGTGCGGAGCAGCCAGCTCCTCCGCCCAGTAACCCGTCGGGTACTGCGATCCGTCGGTGCGTTCCCAGACGTCGGCGGCCGACATGACGAGGAGAATCTTGCCCTTGCTCATGAGAAGTTCCTTTTCCGTGAAGAGACATCCGGAGCAGGCGGCAACCTGCTCGGGGAAAATCAGTGGCCGGGCATGACGTAATGGCGACAGGGTGCAAAGGAGCGCCGACCGTAAGCCCGCTCGTCGGCCGTCCGTCCGAGGAACGCCATGGGCGCCCCTTGGTGCCGTGCGCATGCCGCAATCCGTCCTCTGTCGCTCCTCCGCAGGACGTACATCCAGCATGGCCTGCCACCAGCCCCCGCAGACGCCCCTAGCAGGCCCTGCGCAACAGCGGACCCGGCAGCCTAGGACTCGCAGACCCACGCGGGAAACATCCACACCCGCGATACTGCGTGGCATGGCCAACAACAACCGTGAGCTGGGGAACTTTCTGCGCAAGGCGCGCAGTCAAGTGGATCCCGAGCAGGCCGGTCTGCCGCCGGACACCCGTACGCGGCGTGTTCCGGGCCTGCGCCGTGAAGAGGTCGCCCGCCTGGCGGGTGTGTCGACCGACTACTACGCCCGGCTCGAACAAGGACGTCCGATCACCCCGTCGCCCGGTGTCGTGGACGCGCTCAGCCGCGCCCTGGGCCTCGATGAGGCGGGACGCACGTACCTTCACAGCCTCGTCGGAGTGACGGCCGCGCCATCACGGCGCCACAGCCGGGGCGTGCAAAGGCTCCGCCCCGGTCTTCACCGACTCATCGACGCGTTCGACGGCGAACCGGTCCTGGTTCTCGGCCGCCGCAGCGACGTCCTGGCGGCCACCCGGATGGCCAAGGCACTGTTCACCGACTTCGACCGGATGCCCGTCCGACACCGCAACTACGCACGCTGGATGTTCCTCGGCGAGGAACCCCGGTCCTTGTTCGTCGACTGGGAGGACCAGGCACGGGCCGCCGTGGAAAGCCTGCGCCTGGAGGTGGGACGGGACGCGGACGGCCAGGCCACGAACGATCTCATCGCCGAGCTGCGCGGAAAGAGCACGGAATTCGACCACTGGTGGGAAAAGCACCGGGTCCATCAGCGCACCCACGGTTCCAAACGCCTCCACCATGCACTGGTGGGTGAACTGACAGTGGAGTACGAGACGCTGACCCTGCCGGGAGACCCCGACACCACCCTCTTCGTCTACACCGCGGAACCCGGCTCGTCGTCCAGACAAGCACTCGACCTCCTGGCCATGTGGTCCCTCACCGGCACCACAACCCCCCGGGCCGGCACAGCGAAAGAGCGCGATTGACACGGGTTTTCGTCCCGTATCTGGCGGCCTCGTCCCAACAGGACTGGCATCCCCTCTCCGGCGCCTCGGTGAGGGCTCCTGCCACCCGAGCAGGCCCGGGGACCTACTCTGACCCCGGGCACAAGGTAGCGGGACAATCACGGCCCATTGGGTGAATTGAACAGACAGGCTCGGAGAGTTTGTTGTGAAGGAAGGGGTCCTGGAGCCGATGGAGCCGAGCGATCTCGTATGGCACGACGCAGTCGGCCTCGCGAGTCTGATCTCAGCGGGCACGGTGAGCGCCGTCGAGGTGGTGTCCGCCCACCTCGACCGGATCGAGGCGGTGGGAGACCGGGTGAACGCCTTCGTGACCGTGCTCGGTGAGCAGGCGCTGCACGCCGCAGCGCGACCGGCCGACGGCCCGCTCAGCGGAGTCCCCTTCACGGTCAAGGACTCCTTCGACACCGCGGGGACCCCCACCACCTGGGGGTCGAGGCTCTTCGCCGACCGGGTGCCCGATAGCGATGCCACCCCGGTGGCCCGCCTTCGGCAGGCCGGCGGCATCCTGCTGGCCAAGACGAACCTGCCGGAGATGTCCTACTGGACCGAGACGGACAACCGCCTGACCGGCAGGTCCCTGAACCCCTACGATCCGCAGCGCACTCCCGGGGGCTCCAGCGGCGGTGAGTCGGCGGCCATCGCGAGCGGGCTCTCGCCGCTCGGTATCGGGAGCGACGTCGCCATCTCCGTGCGCGGACCCGCCGCCGACACCGGGATCGCCTCGATCAAACCCACCCACGGCAGGGTGCCGATGACCGGCCACTTCCCCGCCGTGCCGCGCCGCTGGTGGCACGCCGGCCCCATGGCCCGCAGCGTGCGCGACCTGCGCTTGGCACTCTCCCTCATGGAAGGGCCCGACGGCAGCGACCCCTACGCCGTGGCGCTGCCCGCCGCGGGCCGCACCCGCGGCGGGGACCGGCTGCGCATCGGCTGGACCACCGCGGCGTTCGGCGCGGTCGATCGACAGGTCGCCGCTACGGTCGCCGCGGCGGCCACGGCGCTGACCGAACTCGGGCACGACGTCCGGGAGAGCGAGCTGCCATGGCTCGCCGAGCGGGACTGCACGCTGCTCTCGGCGACGCTCTTTCCCGCAGAGGTACGGCCCGCCCTGCGCGCCGTCACCTCGGGCCGTGAGACGGAGGTGCACCCGGTCATCGCGGCCACGCTGGAGTCCGCCGATGTTCCGCCGGCCGACTATGTCGCCGCCGAACACGAGGTGGCGCAACTGCGTACACGTTTTGCCGCATGGTTCGCCGACCACGACGTCCTGCTGTGCCCCGTGACGCCCTTTCCCGCGCTGCCTCATGGCCGCAGCCGTCTCGACGTGGACGGTGTCTCCCTGCCGGCACGCGCGGTGATGCGCGCGACCGTACCGTTCAACCTGACCGGCCTGCCCGCCGTCGCGCTCCCCTTCGGGGCCACGGATGACGGCCTGCCTCTCGGCGTCCAGTTGGTCAGCCGATGGTGGGCCGAGGCACTCCTCCTCGACCTCGCGGAGCGCCTGGAGGAGGTCAGCCCCGTCCGAGGCCGCCGCCCCGCCTTCTGAAAGAGCCGAGTACGTGCTGCCGCCGATTGGTCGTCGGTGCCGCGGCCGTGGAAAGGGGCCTTCGGGTTGCCGTAGGCGGAGGTACGGCAACCCGGGCGCCATAGGCGAATGCTGATCCCGGTTCACTTCCCGGCGGTCAACGCCTGGCGGATGAAACGGCGTTGCCATGGCACTTCGACCGCGCGGGAGTGGTAGTTCCGCCGCACCCATGTGACGGCCTCCTTGGGGTTCATGCCCTCGAAGACGCACATTACGGAGAGAGCCGTGCCGGTCCGTCCGACGCCGCCCCCGCAACAGACCTCCACACGTTCGCCGGCAGCGCGTTCATATGCGGTGCGGAGTGTGCGCATTGCGTCCACGGGGTCGGCGGGGAGCCAGAAATCCCGCCAGGAAACCCACAGGGACTCCCATGGGGTGGCGTCCGGCTGATGGCCGATCAGGTGCACGGCCAATGTCGGGGTCTGTCCTTCCGGAAGGCCGTACCTGAGTCCGCGTCCGCGAATCCGCCGCCCCGAGGGAAGTGTGATCACTCTGGGGGCGTCGGTATTCCACAGTTCGGTCACGATGAATTCCGTTCCGGTCGGTCGCGTGGAGCCGGCTTGCGACTATCACCGTCATTCCCAACGGGCGCCGGGAAAGTACTTGTTGGGCATGGGAGACTAGCGCAGGGGCCAAAGCTTCGGCCGCGCTGACGCAGCCGGACCGCCGGGTCAGCGGATCAGTCGGAACAAGTCGTACAGGTCGTCGGTCGTACGGGCCTCCGTCAGCATGCGCCGGAAGCCGGGGTGGGCGGTGTGGCGGGCGAGGACGGAGTACGCCTGTACGCAGCCGGGGTCCTTGAGGTGGTGCGGGGCGGCGAGGAGGAACACGTCGCGGACCGGGTGGTCGTCGGCGCCGCGCCAGTCGAGTTCCTGTGAAACCCGCGCGAAGGCGGCAGCCGGGGCGTTGACCGTGCGGCTGCGGGCGGTCAGCAGGGCGATGCCATGGAAGCCGTTGGCGCCCTGGGTCATGCGGACACGTACCGCGCAGGTGAAGGCGCGCGGGTCGGAGACGGTGCCCGCGGCGTGCAGGCCGTGGACCAGGAATTCGAGTAGGGAGTCCTTGGTGGCGGCCCGGGCGTGGGGGTGGATTCGCCGTTCGTCCACGTAGTCGGCGAGGCTCGTGGTGCTTCCGGCCCACGCCTGGGGCCGGTTCACGCTTCGGCCGGTGCGGGTTCGGGAGCGGCTTTTCCCCTGCGGACGGGGCGCAGGATTCCGGCGGCGAAGGCCGCGGCCACGCAGAACGCCACGGGGAGGAAGAAGGTGATGTTCAGGGGGACCAGGTGGGTGAGCGGGCCGATGACGGCGGGGCCCGCCAGCATTCCGATGTATCCGAGGCCGGCCACTTTGGAGACGTTCGCCCCGGACGATTCCGGGTCCATATTGCCGGCCGCGGTGAAGAACTGCGGAATGCAGCCGGACAGGCCGATGCCGAAGACGGTCCAGCCCAGGAGGGCCAGGGGCGCCCACGGGGACAGCGAGGCGACCGCGAGGCCGAGGGCCGCGAGGCCCGCGCCGTACCGCACCACGGACACCCGGCCGAAACGTGCCACCACACGGTCGGTGACGAAGCGGCCCACCGTCATGGCGGTGGAGAAACCGCCGTACGCCAGGGCGGCCGTCGCGGCGGGCGCGTCCAGCACGTCCTTGAGGTGGAGCACACTCCAGTCGTTCGCCACGCCCTCGCACAGCATGAGCATCAGGGCGAGTGCGCCCAGCGCCCAGACCTGGGACGGGGTACGGCGCCTGGCGGGCGGCACCTTGGCCGCGGACGCGGTGGAATCGGCGGTCCGGGGCCCTTCCGCCGCAGGTGATGAGCTTTCCGGGGGCAGCATGCCGGGCACCAGGGCGAGCGTGACCAGCACGCCGGCCACTGCCACGGCGGCGAGGGTGACGGACGGCCGCCAGTCCCAGCTGATGGTGCGCGCGCCGATGAGCGAGGCGAGAACACCGCCGACCGAGTACACCGCGTGGAAGGCCGACATCACCGGACGGCCGTAACCCCGCTCGACCTGAACAGCCTGGGTGTTCATGCTGACGTCCAGGCAGCCGTTGCCGAAGCCGAGGGCCAGCAGGGCCGCGGCGAGGGTCCAGGGCGAGTCCGCCAGGCCCGGCAGCACCACCGTGGCACTGCACAGCGCGCCACCGGCGAGGACGATGGTACGGCTGCCGAACCGGTCGACCAGCGCCCCGCAGACCTGCATGCCCGCGAAGGCGCCGCCGCCCAGGAAGAGCAGCAGCCAGCCCAGCACGGCATGGGTGATGCCGACCTGGTGCTCGATGGCGGGGATGTGCACGATCCACATCCCCATCACGAATCCGTTGAGCGCGAAGGCCACGAACGTACAGCCCCGCGCTGTGCGCAAGCGCCGCGACAGCGGCGACCCAGTGGTGGAGCCAGTCGATTCACTCATCACGGGTGACCATAACGCACAGGTTGAGTGTTCGTCAGGGCTTGGGGCGGCTTTTCGTCACGTCCGGTGCGGGCGCTGAACGATGGGCAGGACGCCTCCTGGGAAGGGGCGGGCCTCACACGTGGACGATGTTCACACCCGCGGCGCGCATCTCCTCGACCACCGGTGTGCCCTGGGCCGCGTCGGTCACCACCACGTCGAGCTGTTCGACCGAACAGATGCGGCCGAGCGCCACCCGCCCCAGCTTCTCCGCGGTCGCCACCAGGATGATGCGCCGCGCCGCCCGCGCGGCCACCCGCTTCACGTGCACGTCGTCCAGGCTGTAGGCGGTGGCGCCGCTGGCCGCGTCCACGCCGCAGCACCCGAGGATGAAGGTGTCGTAGCGCAGGTCCTCGAAGGTGCGCAGGGCGGTCTCCCCGTAGAAGGACAGCTCGCCCGGCCGGACCTGGCCGCCGGGGAGCAGCAGGCGGATGCCCTCGTGCTCGGCGAGCGGCATCGTCGCGTGCAGGGACAGCGGTGTGACGGTCAGCCGGCGGCCCGCCATGGCGTGCGCGATGGCCACGGCGGTGGTGCCGGTGTCCAGGGCGACGGTCTCCCCGTCGTTCAGCATCCGCACCACCACGTCGGCCAGTTTCGCCTTGGCCTCGCTGCCGACCATGGCCCGTACCGCGTACGGCGGTTCCACGCCGCTGAGCAGCGCGGTCACCGCGCCGCCGTGCACCCGGCGCAGGGCGCCCCGGGACTCCAGCAGCTCCAGGTCCCGGCGGATGGTCATCTCCGACGTCTTGGTGGAACGGGCGAGTTCGGCCACGGAGGCCCGGTTGCGCTCGGTCAGCAGGGCCAGGATGAACCGGTGGCGTTCGGAGACATTCATGTCGCTGATGTAGCACAACAACACACCGGGTGCGAGTTGCGGCCCTTCCGCCCGCTGGCCTGCGGAGTCTGTCAGGGCCTCGGCGGTTGACAACCACCCATGCCGAGTGTGTACTCACACGCACGTTGTGTGAGTACGGGCGTTCGCTCGCACCGGCCGGGCGGGGTGCGGGCGGAAGCGGAATCCTTCGAGGGGTGATGGCATGACCGCGGTGCTCTTCGACATGTTCGGCGTGATCGCCCGGCAGCAGTCCCCGGCCGCCTGCACCCGGCTGGAGCGCACGGCCGAAGTCCCCGCCGACGCCTTCTGGGAAAGGTACTGGGCCCTGCGGCAGCCTTATGACCGGGGTGACCAGAACGGCGCGCAATACTGGCGGACGGTCGCCGAAGCGCTCGGGACGCATTTCGACGAGGCGCGGATCGCGGAACTGATCGCCGCGGACGTGGCGAGCTGGAGCCGGGTCGACGAGGAAATGGTGGAATACCTCGGCGGTTTGGCGGACCGCGGCACCACCATCGGTCTCCTGTCGAACATCCCGGCGGAATTGGCGGCGCATTACGAGGAGCACCACGCGTGGCTGAAGCGCTTCTCGGTTCTGGCCTTCTCCTGCCGTATCGGCCACGCCAAGCCGGAGCCCGGTGCGTACACATGGTGCAGTACGGCCTTCGGCCTGCCGCCCGAGCGCATTCTGTTCGTGGACGACCGGGACGCCAACGTCCGGGCGGCCGAGAGCCTCGGCATGCGGGGCCATCTGTTCACGTCGCTGGCGGAGTTGCGCCCCGCCCTGGACTGACACCACCCGCTCCGCACCGACACCGCTCGGCCGCGTGCCCCCTCGTACCGGCGCCGGGCCGGGGGACCTGACACCCCCGGCCCGGCGCCTTGCCGTGTCGCGACCCGACGCAGCGAGGCGTGGCACCACAGCCCCGTACGCCGCCACAGCCCACCCAACGCCCCGTACACCTCTACAGCGCACCCAGCACCCCGCCCCCGCCGTACCGCGCCAAGACAGCCACTGCCCAAAGGCGCACCAACGGTGTTTGAAATTTGCGTAAGACGTTGAAACGGACGGCACTCTGTTCCGTATGTCGCGTCTTCGAATCTTGTCGAAGGCCCTTCCACTCCCGACGACGGAACTGCGCCAACGTCCGTCCGCCGGTCCGGCCGCCCGGACAACTCCCCATCATTGCTGGTCAGATGAGCCCTCTCGACACCCGCAACAATGTGGTCCACACACCGCCCTGATGGATTCCAGCCGATTCACGGTCGATCAAGCCAAACGAACACCCACGCTGTTAGGGTCGGTGTCGTCAAACGTTGAAGCGCCCGGCCGGGAAGCCCCGGCCCCCGAGCCGCACCGGCCGGGGAATCGGGACACCGGTCAGGACACCACGGCCGAACGGCGGCCCGCGCACCGCGGGCCCGGTCGGCGTGCCCGTGCCTCCCTCCCAGCCGTCCCGGCACCAGCATGTCTTCTGCGAGGAGAACCGTTCATGGACGCCACGAACGTTCGCGATCTGCTCTATTACCCGGTCAGCGCCCAGAAGATGGTGCGCGGCGAGGGCGTCTTCCTCTACGACGAGGACGGCAACGAATACCTCGACTGCGCTTCCGCCACCTTCAACCTGAGCCTCGGCTACTCCCACCCCGCCGTGATCGAGGCGATGAAGGAGCAGCTGGACGTCTTCGCCCATCTGACCTCGTCGGTGCAGAGCGACCCGGTCAACGGGCTGGTGCGCCGGCTCGTGGAGGTCTCCCCCGAGAACCTGACCCGGGTCCACCCGAAGGTCTCCGGCGGCTCCACCGCCAATGAGGGAGCCATCAAGATGGCGCAGTACGCCACGGGCCGCTCCGAGGTGATCTCCCTGTTCCGCAGCCATCTCGGGCAGACCATGATGATGACCTCGATGTCGGGCAACGCGTTCCGCAAGGAGCCGTTCCCCTCGCTGTTCCCGCGCACCCTCCAGGTGCCGGACCCGTACTGCTTCCGCTGCTTCTACGGGCAGCAGAAGAGCAGTTGCGGAATGATGTGCGTGGACCGCATCGAGGACTTCCTGGAGTACGCCAGCACCGGCCAGGTCGCCGCCGTCATCGTCGAGCCGATCTCCGGCAACGGCGGCAACATCGTCCCGCCGGACGGCTACTTCCAGAAGCTGCGGGCCTTCTGCGACGAGCACGACATCGTGCTGATCTTCGACGAGATCCAGACCGGCATCGGCCGGACGGGCCAGATGTTCGCGGCGCAGCACTTCGACGTGGAGCCGGACGCCATCACCACCGCCAAGGGCCTGGGCGGCTCCGGCGCGCAGGTGGCGGCGATCCTGACCAACGAGCGGCTGGCGGGCCTGCCGGCCAACCACCACTCCTTCACCTACGGCGCCAACCTGCTGGCCGCCTCGGCGGCCAACGTCACCCTCGACATCGTCCGGCAGCCCGCGTTCCTGGCGAACGTACGGGCCACCGGCAACTACATCCTCGGCCGGCTCGCGGACATGCGGACCCGTTACCCGGCCATCGTCGACGTACGCGGAGTCGGGCTCATGATCGGTTTCGAGATCGCGCACCCCGACGGCAAGCCCGCCGTCAAGCTGACCAACCATCTGGCGGGCGCGGCCGGGCAGCACGGTCTGATCCTGCGCACCTCCCGCTACGGCTACGGCAACGTCCTCAAGATCCGGCCGCCGCTGATCCTCACCCTCGACCAGGCCGAGCTGCTGTGCGACCGCCTGGAGAGCCTCTTCCGCGCGGAGCTGTCCTCATGACCACGATGAAAGAACTGCTGACGGGCCTGGGCCGGCACGTACGGGCCGAGCTGATGACGTACGCCGGCCGGGGCCCGGCCCGGCAGGTGCACGGCGACTCCCCCGGCGGCGACGCCCAGTTCGACGTGGACGAGGTCGCCGAGCGGGCCGTCCTCGCGTACCTGCGCGAGCACGCACCGGTGCCGCTCGCGGTCTACACCGAGGACGGCTCGCTGGTCGAGCTGGCGCCCGATCCGCGGTACGTGCTGGTCGTGGACCCCATCGACGGGACCCGGCCCACCTCGGCCGGTCTGGAGATGGGCATGGTGTCGATCGCTGCGGCGCCGCTGACGAAGGCCGCGCCGACGCTGGACGACGTGACCGCGGCGCACCTGCTGGAGATCAAGTCGGGTGCGTGGATCCACGGGGACGACGACGAGGGGCTGTCGTACGGCGGGTTCCCGCACGCGCTGCCGCGGCTGAGCCGGACCACCGACCCGGCGAAGATGTTCTGGTCGGTCGAGTTCAACGGCCATCCCATGCACCTGATGGCGGCGGCGTACGCGCACCTGGTGGACCGGTCCGCCAACACCGGCGGCGTCTTCGTGTTCAACAGCGCCACGTTCTCGATCTCCCGCATCATCACCGGCCAGCTCGACGCGTACGTGGACATCGGCAACCGGGTGCTGCGCGACCACCCGGGGACCGAGGCGGCCTTCCTGGCGGCCGGGCGCGGCTCGATCCTGCACCTGTTCCCGTACGACATCGCCGCCGCGGTGTACCTCGCCAAGCGCAGCGGGGTCACCATCACCGACGCCTACGGCGACGACCTGGGGACCACCGCGCTGCTCGACCTGGACCCGATGAACCAGAAGTCGTGCGTCGCGGCCGCCACCCCGCAGCTGCACAAGGAACTGCTCGGCGCCATCCGGTGGAACATCCCGGGCGCCGCCCCGACGACCTCCGGAGGTATGCGATGAAGGCCCTGGTCCTGACCGAGGCGCGGACGGTGTCGCTGGCCGACCACCCGAAGCCGGCGGCCACCGCGCCCACCGACGTCGTGGTGCGGGTCGCGCAGACCGGCATCTGCGGCACCGACCGCAGCGTGCTGGTGGGCAAGTTCCCCGCCGAGCCGGGTGTGGTGATGGGCCACGAGGCGGTCGGCACCGTCGAGGAGGTGGGGTCCGCGGTCACCGCGCACAAGCCGGGCGACCGGGTCGTCATCAACCCGACGCTGTACTGCGGCGGTTGCCCGTCCTGTCTGCGCGGGCACTGGGACTTCTGCGTCAACAAGGCGGGTACGGAGGTCGGGCTCGACCTGGACGGCGCGTTCGCCGAGTACATCCGGCTGCCCGAGCGGTTCCTCCACACCCTCCCCGAGGACATGCACTTCGACCGCGCGGTGGTCGTGGAACCGCTGGCCTGCGCGCTCAACAACATCGAAGCGGGCCGGGTGCGGGCCGGGGAGACCGTGGTCGTCGCCGGCGGCGGGCCGGTCGGTGTGGTGTGCGCGATGGCGGCCCAGCACCACGGCGCCCGGGTGCTGCTGACCGAGCCGGACCCGTACCGGCAGGAGCTGTGCCGCGAGGTGTTCGCCAGGGACTTCGGCGGCCGGGTCACCGTCCACACGCCGGACGCCCCGGCCCTCGCGGGGCAGGGCGACGTGGTCATCGACACCGTCGGCAGCCTGCTGGAGCAGTGCCTGGCGTACGCGGCGGTCCGCGGCCGTGTCGTGATCATGGGCTACAACAGCAACGCGTCGGCCACCGTGCGCCCGCTGGAGATCCTCCAGCGCGGGTTGCAGATCATCGGGGCCGGGGACTACAACAGCCGGCTGTTCCCCCGGGCGATAGAGCTGGCCCGGTGGCTGCCGCTGGAGCGGCTGGTGACCCACCGCTTCCCGCTGGAGCAGCACGAGGCGGCGTTCGCGGCGCTCGCCGCGGCGCCCGGGACCCCGTATTCGGCGCTCAAGGTCGTGCTGGTGCCGGAGTGATCCGTGGCGGACGGCCCGCGCGGTCGGCCTGGTGCCGGCCGCGCGGGCCGTGGCGGCGCTCCCGTAGGAAGCCGTCCGCCCTCACGAGAAGTCGACGGCCGCCAGTACCGGGCCCGCGGCGAGCAGCGCGTACTGGAGCCACACGGTGCTGCACCGTGCCCGGTATCCCAGGCCCGCCGCCGGGACGCACAGGGCGATCAGCCCCGGGACCGGGGAGAGTGCCAGCGCCGTCCGCGCGGCGGGCAGCAGCGGCCCGCTCGCGCCGTCGCCGCTGTACGCCTGGTTCAGAACGATGATCACGAAGAGGAAGTACGCGGCGGCGAGCAGCAGGAGGCCGAGCCCGGCGAACACCCGCAGCGCCGTCGTGGAGGGCGCGAAGGGGTCACGCTGCGGCAGGTCGGCGGGGGCGGGTGAAGGTGCGGGTGCGCTCATGACCGCCAGCCTGACTTCGGCGGCGCGGCGCGGCATCGGTGCACGTACTCAACGCCGTCGGGGACCCGTACTCACTTTCCGCCGGCGCTCGTCCCCGCACCCGGCGCGGTCGCGGGCGTGGAGCGCGGTGCCGCCGTCGGGCAGCCAGGGGATCTTCGGCCCCCTGGACTTACTAGGACGTCCGACTATATGTTCGTGACCAAGGCCCGCGGTGCAGGGAAGCCGGTGCGAATCCGGCGTGGTCCCGCCACTGTGACCGGGGAGTGCGACGCCGAGCTACACGCCACTGACGCGAACGAGGTCGGGAAGGCGGGCGGCGCGCGGTGATCCGGAAGCCAGGATACCGGCCGCGGGTGTTGTTCCGTGTTGTCCACGAGGATGGAGCAGACACGCATGGCACCGGTGCGTACCCCCGGCCCAGGTGATCCGGCCCGGCCCGCGGCACCGCCCGCCGGCTGACGGTCCCCCGCGCTTCGCGTTCCCACGGCCCCGCCGCGTACCGCGCCCGTTGCGCCGTACGCGCGCCCGGCCGTGCCATCCCCGGATCTCACCTGACGAGAGCAGGCCCCATGGTCCGTGAACTGACCCATTTCATCGGCGGCAAGCACACACCGGGAACATCGGGTGCTTACGGCGACGTGTACGACCCCAACACCGGCACCGTGCAGGCCCGGGTACCGCTCGCGGACCGCGCCGAGACCACGGCCGCGGTCGCCGACGCGGCGGCGGCCCAGCCGGAGTGGGGCGAGTGGAACCCGCAGCGGCGCGCCCGGGTGCTGCTGAACTTCCTGCGCCTGGTCGAGGGCGAGCGGGAGTCGCTGGCGCGGCTGCTGTCCGGCGAGCACGGCAAGACGGTCGCGGACGCGCACGGCGACCTCCAGCGCGGCCTGGAGGTGGTGGAGTTCGCCGCCGGCATCCCGCACCTGCTCAAGGGCGAGTTCACGGACAACGCCGGGACCGGTGTGGACGTGCACTCGCTGCGCCGACCGGTCGGTGTGATGGCCGGGATCACCCCGTTCAACTTCCCCGCGATGATCCCGCTGTGGCAGGCCGCCCCGGCCATCGCCTGCGGCAACGCGTTCGTACTGAAGCCGTCCGAACGGGCGCCGTCCGTGCCGCTGCGGCTCGCCGAACTGTTCCTGGAGGCGGGGCTGCCGCCGGGCGTCCTCAACGTCGTGCACGGCGGCAGGGAGTCGGTGGACACGCTGCTGGAGGACCCGCGCGTCGAAGCGCTCGGCTTCGTCGGCTCGACACCGGTCGCCGCGCACATCTACGCGACCGCCGCCGCCCACGGCAAGCGCGCCCAGTGCTTCGGCGGCGCCAAGAACCACCTGGTCGTGATGCCGGACGCCGACCTCGACCAGGCGGTGGACGCGCTGGTGGGCGCCGGGTACGGGTCGGCGGGCGAGCGCTGCATGGCGGTCTCGGTCGCCGTACCGGTGGGCGAGGAGACGGCCGACGCGCTGGTGGCGCGGCTCCGCGAGCGGATCGGCGCGCTGCGCATCGGCCGCAGCGACGACCCGCACGCCGACTTCGGGCCACTGGTGGGCCGGGACGCGCTGGACCGGGTCCGGGCGTATGTGGACCTCGGTGTCACGGAGGGCGCGGAACTGGTCGTGGACGGGCGGGGCTTCACCCTGCCGGGCCACGAGGACGGCTTCTTCGCGGGCGCCTCGCTCTTCGACCGGGTCACCCCGGACATGCGGATCTACCAGGAGGAGATCTTCGGCCCGGTGCTGTCGGTGGTACGGGCGGCGGACTACGAGGAGGCGCTGCGGCTGCCCACGGAGCACCCGTACGGCAACGGCGTGTCGGTCTTCACCCGCGACGGGGACACCGCGCGGGACTTCAGCCGCCGGGTGCACACCGGCATGGTCGGCGTGAACGTGCCGATCCCGGTGCCCGTCGCGTACCACACCTTCGGCGGCTGGAAGCGGTCCGGCTTCGGCGACCTGAACCAGCACGGGCCGGACGCGATCCGCTTCTGCACCCGCACCAAGACCGTCACCTCGCGCTGGCCCTCCGGGGCCAAGGAGGGCGCGAGCTTCACCCTCCCGACGATGGGCTGAGCCTGATGAGCGTCATGACCACCGCCACCACGACCGCCTCGCCGACCTCGCTCACCGCGGACCAGCTCGCCATCGTCGAGACGACGCTGGACTTCGCGCAGGAGCACATCGCCCCGCATGCCGTGGCCTGGGACCAGGACAAGCACTTCCCCGTGGACGTGCTGCGCAAGGCCGCCGCCCTGGGGCTCGGCGGCATCTACGTACGAGAAGAGCACGGCGGCTCCGCGCTCAGCCGCGCGGACGGCGTGCTGGTCCTCGAAGCGCTGGCCACCGCCTGCCCGTCCATCGCGGGCTACCTCTCCATCCACAACATGGTCGCCTGGATGATCGACCGGTACGGGGACGACGCGCAGCGCGCCCGCCGGCTGCCCGGCCTGTGCTCGATGGCGGACCTGGGCAGCTACTGCCTCACCGAGCCGGGTGCCGGGTCCGACGCGGCGGCGCTGCGCACCCGCGCGGTGCGCGACGGCGACGCCTACGTACTGACCGGCGTCAAGCAGTTCATCTCCGGTGCCGGGGCCTCAAAGGTGTACGTGGTGATGGCCCGTACCGGCGGGGAAGGGCCCGGCGGCATCTCGGCGTTCGTGGTCGAGCGGGACGATCCGGGGCTGTCGTTCGGCGCCGACGAGAAGAAGATGGGCTGGAACGCGCAGCCCACCCGGCAGGTGATCCTGGACGGGGTGCGCATCCCCGCGGACCGGCGGCTCGGCGCGGAGGGCGACGGCTTCCGGATCGCGATGAGCGGCCTCAACGGCGGCCGGCTCGGCATCGCCGCGTGCTCCCTCGGCGGCGGCCAGAGCGCCCTGCACGCGGCCCAGGTGTACCTCGCGGACCGGGAGGCGTTCGGCGGGCGGCTGCTGGACGCGCAGGCGCTCCAGTTCCGCCTCGCCGACATGGCGACGGAGCTGGCCGCCGCCCGTGCGCTGGTGCGGCAGGCCGCCGAGGCGCTGGACCGGGGCGATCCGCAGGCGCCGCAGCTGTGCGCGATGGCCAAACGGTTCGCCACCGACACGGGCTACACCGTCGCCGACCGCGCGCTGCAACTGCACGGGGGCTATGGCTACCTGAGTGAATACGGCATGGAGAAGATCGTCCGCGATCTTCGGGTCCATCAGATCCTGGAAGGGACGAACGAGATCATGCGCTTGATCGTGGCCCGTGGGCTGACCGGGGCGGGAACCGGCGGCGGCACCCGCCCCGGGGCCGGACCGGGAGCCGCCCGATGACCGGCGGTCCCGTACGCGCCGGCCGCGTACCCGACGCGCCCGCGCCCGACGACTCCGTGCTGCTGCGGACCGCGGGCCGGGCGGCCTACCTCACGCTCAACCGGCCGAAGGCGGTCAACGCCCTCGACCACGCCATGGTGCGCCGGATCGGCGCGGCGCTGGCCGCCTGGGAAGCCGATCCGGCGGTCGGGACCGTGGTGCTCAGCGGCGCGGGCGAGCGGGGGCTGTGCGCGGGCGGCGACATCCGCGCCATCCACGAGGACGCCCGGACCGGCGGCACGGCGTCCGCCGCGTTCTGGCGGGACGAGTACCGGCTCAACGCCCGCATCGCGCGCTGCTCCAAACCGTACGTCGCCGTGATGGACGGCATCGTGATGGGCGGCGGCGTCGGCGTCTCGGCGCACGGCAGCGTACGGATCGTCACCGAGCGGTCCAAGGTGGCCATGCCCGAGACCGGCATCGGCTTCGTGCCGGACGTCGGCGGTACCTACCTGCTGGCGCTCGCGCCCGGCGAGCTGGGCACCCATCTGGCGCTGACCGGGACGGCGGTGGGGGCCGGGGACGCCCTGCTGTGCGGGCTCGCCGACCACTACGTGCCGTCCGGGCAGGTGGCGCGGCTGATGGCGGACCTCGCCGCCGATCCGGTGCCGGACGTACTGCCGCGGTACGTACAGCAGGCGCCCGAAGGCGAGCTGGCCGCGCGCCGGGAATGGATCGACCGCTGCTACGCGGCCGGCACCGTCGAGGAGATCGTGGACCGGCTGCTCGGCAGCGGGGTCCCGGAGGCCAAGGAGGCCGCCGAGACGATCCTCGCCAAGTCCCCCACCGCGCTGAAGGTGACCCTGGCCGCGCTGCGCCGGGCCCGTGAGCTAGGGCCGCTGGAGCGGGTGCTGGACCAGGAGTACCGCGTCTCGTGCGCGGCGCTGGCCACGCCCGACCTGGTCGAGGGCATCCGCGCCCAGGTCATCGACAAGGACCGCGCGCCGCGCTGGTCCCCCGCCACCCTCGCCGAGGTCGCGGACGAGGACGTGGCCCGGTTCTTCGCACCGCTCGGCGACCGCGAACTGGGGCTCGCCGACGGTGCCGGTACACAGGAGGTGCCCTGGTGAGCGCGGAGATACGGGACGGGGACGGCGGAGCCGCCACGGTCGGGTTCGTCGGGCTCGGGAACATGGGCGGGCCGATGGCGGCCAACCTGGTGGCGGCCGGGTACCGGGTGACCGGCTTCGACCTCGCGCCGGAGGCGCTGGCGGCGGCGGCCGGGACCGGTGTCGAGCCCGCCGGTTCGGCGACCGCGGCCGTGGCGGACGCGGACGTGGTGATCACCATGCTGCCCGCCGGACGGCACGTCCTGGCCCTCTACGAGGACGGCGGGCTGCTCGCGGCGGCCCGCCCCGGCACCCTGTTCCTCGACTGCTCGACCATCGACGTGGCCGACGCGCGGGCCGCCCACGAGGCCGCCGTACGCGCCGGTCACCAGGCCCTGGACGCGCCGGTCTCGGGCGGCGTGGTGGGCGCCGGGGCGGGCACGCTGACGTTCATGGCGGGCGGCGGCGCGGCCGAGTTCGCGCGGGCCGAGCCGCTGCTCGCGGCGATGGGGAGCAAGGCGGTGCACTGCGGCGCGGCGGGCGCCGGACAGGCCGCGAAGATCTGCAACAACATGATCCTCGGCATCTCGATGATCGGGGTCAGCGAGGCGTTCGTCCTCGGGGAGAGCCTGGGCCTGTCCCACCAGGCGCTGTACGACGTGGCGTCCACCGCGAGCGGGCAGTGCTGGGCGCTGAGCGTCAACTGCCCGGTGCCCGGCCCGGTGCCGGGCAGCCCGGCCGACCGCGACTACCGGCCCGGCTTCGCGGCGCCGCTGATGGCGAAAGACCTCGGCCTCGCCGCCAACGCGGTCCGGTCGCACGGCGTGCACGCCGAACTCGGCCTCCGAGCAGCCGAGTTGTACGCGGCGTTCGCCGAGGGAGAGGGCGCCGCGGAGGACTTCTCCGGCATCGTCCGTACGATCAGGAAGCGGTCCGGCGGCGCACCGCACGCACCGTCCACCGACGCACCGGCACCCCGGACGACCGAGCAGAACGGGACGACCGCATGACCGACACCACCCAGCGCGCGGACGACCGTACGCAGCCGTACGAGACGATCCTCCTGGAGCGCACCGGCCGGACCGCGCTGCTCACCCTCAACCGCCCCAAGGCGCTCAACGCCCTCAACCTCCAGGTGATGAACGAGGTGGTGGCGGCGACCGCGGAGCTGGACCGGGACCCGGACATCGGCTGCATCGTCATCACCGGGTCGCCGAAGGCGTTCGCGGCCGGGGCCGACATCAAGGAGATGCGCCCGCGGTCGTACATGGACATGTACCTCAGCGACTGGTTCACCGCCTGGGACCGGCTGGGCGCGCTGCGCACGCCGACCGTCGCGGCGGTGGCCGGGCACGCGCTGGGCGGCGGCTGCGAGCTGGCCATGCTCTGCGACATCCTGCTCGCCGCGGACACCGCCGTCTTCGGCCAGCCGGAGATCAAACTGGGCGTCATCCCCGGCATCGGCGGCTCCCAGCGGCTGACCCGCGCCATCGGCAAGGCCAAGGCGATGGAACTGTGCCTGACCGGCCGCACGATGGACGCGGCGGAGGCCGAACGCGCCGGCCTGGTCTCCCGGGTGGTCCCCGCCGCCGACCTGCTGACCGAGGCCCGCGCCGTGGCCGGACAAGTGGCGGCGATGTCCGCACCGGTCGCGATGATGGCCAAGGAGGCGGTCAACCGCGCCTTCGAAACCACCCTCACCGAGGGCGTCCGCTTCGAACGCCGCCTGTTCCACGCGGTGTTCGCCACCGAAGACCAGAAGGAGGGCATGACGGCGTTCGTGGAGAAGCGGGCGGCGGAGTTCAGGCACCGTTGAGCGGTGCCGGCCCGTCCGAAAACGCCTCGCCCCGGGCGCGGGCTGGCTAGGGTGATCCTCTTGAAAGCTCAAAGAGATCATTGTGGTCGGCGACCGGGGCGAGGGATCGATGGAAGCGCGGGAAACGACGTTCGAGCGGCTGATCCAGGGGGACAACCAGTTCCAGATACCGCTCTACCAACGCACGTACAGCTGGGACGCCAAGGACCACCAGCGGCTGTGGGACGACCTGTTACAGCAGACCGTCGCCGGCGATGACGCGCCGACCGGGCACTTCCTCGGCTCGCTGGTGCTCGATCCCCGCGCTCCCCTGCCGGACACGGTCCAGCGGTGGGTCGTCATCGACGGCCAGCAGCGGCTGACGACGCTGATGCTGCTGGCCTGCGCGATCCGCGACCACGTACGGACCTTCGACACCGGCAAGGCCGACCTCGTCCACCGCCGGTACCTGGTCAACGAGGAGGACTGCACCGGGCTCGACGCCTACCGGCTGCTGCCGACCCAGGCCGACCGGCCGTCGTACCTCGCCTGCGTGAACGGTGATCCCACCGCGGGCGGCGAGGACAGCATCGGAGCCGCCTACCGGTTCTTCCGGGCCGCGCTCACCGAGTACGACCCGGCCGGCGAGTGGGAGACGGTACGCCACATCGACCAGGCGCTGCGCCACCGGCTGACGCTGGTGACGATCACGGCCGGGCCGCAGGACAACGCCTTCCGGATCTTCGAATCGCTCAACAACACCGGCAAGTCGCTCAGCCAGGCCGACCTGCTGCGCAACTACGTGTTCATGCAGCTGCCGACCCTCGGCGAGCAGGTGTACGACAAGGTGTGGCTGCCGTTGCAGACCGAACTCGGCCCGGAGCGGCTGACCACGCTCGCCTGGCTCGACCTGGTGCTGCACGGCCAGTCCCGGCTGACCGGCAGCGAGGTCTACGAAGGGCAGCGGCGCCGGATGGGCCGGATCGTGGCCGCGGCGGGCGAGGAAGGGCTGCGGGAGGACCTCACCCGGCTGCGCCGCCTCGGCCACCTCCTCCTGCGGGTCTTCGAACCGGACCGGGAACCGCGCGCGGAACTCGGCGCGGTCCTCAAGCGACTCGCCCTGTGGGGAGGCGAGGCGCACTATCCGCCCGCGCTCCACGTGCTGGACCAGGTGGACCGGGGCGCGGCGGAAACACCGGAGGCCGTCGAGGCGCTGAGCTACGTGGAGAGTTTCCTGGTCCGGCGCATGATCTGCCGCGAGCCCTCGCACAGCGTCCGGCAGGTGCTGGCCGCCGTGCCGTCGGCTCTTGAGCGGGACCGGCCGCTGCACGAGGCGATGCGGCGCCAGCTGTCCGGGCAGCGGCGGGGGTGGCCGCGGGACGAGGAAGTGCGCGAGGCGATCCGTACGCAGCCTTTCTACTGGCAGGGCAGCAGCCGCCACCGCGCCTACGTGCTGCGCCGGCTGGAGGAGGACTACGCGGCGCCGGAGCCCGTCGACTTCTCCCGCGCCTGGGCGACGGTCGAGCACGTCCTGCCGCAGCGCCCGGGGCGGGAGTGGCTCGACATGCTGGCCGAGGACGCGGAAGAGGGAGAGCGGGCCGAGGAACTGCACGAGGCGTTGGTGCACACCCTGGGCAACCTGACGCTCACCGGCGAGAACGGGCGGCTGTCCAACCACCCGTACGAGCGCAAGCAGCAGATCCTCGACCAGAGCGCGCTGCGCATGAACCGGGAGATCGCCGCAGCGGGCCGCTGGGGGCGGCGGGAGATCCTGGACCGGTCCGCGCGCCTCGCCGACCGGGCGGTGCGGATCTGGCCGGGGCCGCTGGCCGGTGACGACCCCCGGTCCGGTGAGCGGTCGGAGTGGCAGCGGCTGCGGAAGGTGCTGGCAGCCGTTCCGGCCGGTAAGTGGACGACGTACAAGGATCTCGCCACGGTCACCGGAGCGGGTTCCGCCCAGACCGTCGGCAGCTACCTGGCCAAGCACGCGGATGTGCCGAACGCGCACCGGGTGCTGACGGCCGACGGCACGTCCTCTCCCGGATTCGCCTGGCTGGACGGCCGTACGGAATCGCAGCAGGAGGCGCTGGAGCGGGAGGGCGTCCGCTTCAACGGCACGGTGGCCGGCCCCGAGCAGCGGCTGCGCACGTCCGAGCTCGCCGGCCTCGCCGGGCTCGACGCCCCGGAAGAGCGCGCGGAGGACTCGGCGGCACGTCGTCCCGAGCCCCCTGCCGACCGGGCGGAGAATTTCGCCGCGCTGCTGCATGCCCATCAGCCGCACCTCGCGGACCAGTTGCTGGCATGGCTGAGCAAGTGGGAAGCAGAGGGCGGCCGGCTCCAGTACGGCGCCGCCGCGGAGACCAGTTGTGCGCCCGTCCTTCGGGAGGGCACGGGACCGCAGGGCTGCCTCCGGCCGGTGACCGTCTACCCGCGCTCGGGAACCGTGGAGGTCGTCTTCGAGCACCTTGCCCGGCGGGAGCCTTTCACCCGGCTCGGGCTCCTGGCCGAACTCCGCGACCGGCTCCGGAGCATCCCCGGCGTGGTGCTGGACGTCCCCGACGCCGAGTTGCCGCGGAGACGGCCGAACGTTCCGCTGGAGGCCCTGCGCGGTGACGGGCTCGTCCGCTTCGCCGAGACGATGGAGTGGTTCCGGCAGCAGAGCCTCTGAGCACCGCCGCCGGGCCTCGGCGCGGGCCCAGGATGATCCGAAAGACACGGCCTAGTAGTGCTTCGTTAGCTCTGCCGATCGTGGCTGACCAGGAGCATGCTGGCAGGTATGAGGC
>NZ_JBIRGD010000029.1:0-119434 GCF_044327805.1 Streptomyces sp. NPDC018019
ACCTTCCGGTCCTCCAGCACTGGCTTGCGGCCGGGTCTGCGACACCCGCCAGGCGGCACCGGCAACAGCGGCTCGACTCTCGACCACAGCTCATCGTCGACCAGCCACGGTCGAGCACTTCTCTTACTCACACCTCAGCAACCGGCACACTCCTCCAGAGGACACGGCTACTTCCGTTGCGTTAGGAGCTCTAAGCCCCCGCGCGGCGCAACCGCTCCTCGATCCCGCCGGCCAGCCTCGCGACGACGGGACCGCCGTCGGCACGCAGTGTCGCCTTCTTGGCGTTGAAGCAGTGCACCCAGGCACCGGCTGCCCACGCCGCCTCGCGGTCGGCAGCGGTCCAGGACAAGCCCCTGGCCGCTTGGTAGGCATCGATGAACCGGGCCGTCTGCGCGATCGTCGCCTCGCCGGGACCGCCGCCCACGACGGCGTGCACGGCGGCGGCCGCACCGGCGATGACGATTTCCGGCAGTGCCACGACGCTGTCCCAGTCGTGCACGGCATGCAGGGCGTCGCCCTTCCACATCACGTTCTGTGCCTCCCAGTCGCAGTGGCCGATGACGGGGGTGCCGAGGTCGTGTCCGGACAGCCGGTTCCGTACCCGGATCGCCGCGGCGTCCAGCCAGTCCGGCCCCGGGTGCTCGTTGAGGTCCTCCGGCTGGTCGTCGGGAAGCGGCCAGATCCTGCCCTGGTCGTGATCCCACCACACCCACGGCGGAGGCGGGTCCAGCCTGCCGATCTCGTGCGCGGCGGGCGCGACCGACACGAACCGGGCCAGTTCGGCGGCCGACCGGGCCGAGGAGCGGGAAGCGACGGCGACCGCCCCGCCGTCTTCGACCAGCGCTTCCATCGTCACGATCCGAGTGCCGACGCGGATCTGCTCACCCAGCGGTTCGGCGCAGGGCAGCCCTGCCCGCCACATCAGCCGGTGGGTCCGGCAGCACCCGGACAGCCGCTCGGCGAACGGACGGATCTTGACCACCACTCGGCGCCGGTCCGCCAGTTCCAGGGCGAGGACCGTGGACAGGTGCGACCAGCGCCACAACTCCGTCCTGGGGCGGCTGCCGAGGCGGCTTTCCACCAGTTCGAAGAGGGACGGGATATCGGGTGCGGCCGTCTCGCCGGACATTGCTTCGGCCCCTATCTTCGGTCGTACGCACTCGGACGGTGCGCGATGGGCGCGGTGTGGGGATGGGGATGAGAAATGCGGGCCGAATTCGCCAGCATCGCTGCCGACGGAGACCGACCCCTCAGAAACTGGGTGGGTGTGACCACCGGCGTCGCCGCCCTGCTCGACGGCGCCGGCTCCTGGGCGGAGCGGTGCACCGACCTTCTCGGGTCCGCGGTACTCGGCCGGCTCGCCGACCGTGCGCTCACCATCGAATCGTGCCTGCCGCGGGCCGCGGCAGACCTCCGTTGCACACGGGAAGGTGTTCCCGACATGTCCGACGGCGCTGCGCACCAGCCTGGTGCCGCAGCGGTCAGAGTCAATGACGACGCGCTGGAGTGGCTGGTCGCCGAGGGCGCGGTGGTGTTGCTGGACCTGCCGAGCGGCCTTGCGGTCTGCGCCCTCGGCAGCGCCGCGGACCACGGGCCGACGGCGGGCGTGCCGGTGTCCGGCCGGGTGGAACTGAGGACGGTACGGCAGGCCGCCATCCTGTCGAGCGGCGCCGCCCGGCTGGTGGCATTCGGCGTCGCGGTCTGGGAGCAGATGATGGACACACTGGCCAAGGACGGACCGCAGGTACTCGTCGACGAGGTGCGTGAGTTCGAGGCGATCGACCCTGAGTGCCGTCGGTGGCCCCGGTCCGGCGCCACCGCCGACGCCACCGCCGTGTACCTGCGCTTCTGATGTCAGTAATGGCCGAACTTGGACATGTCCTCCGACTCGATGTCGATTTCCGCCCAGTCGGCCACGAAGGCCGGCGCGTAGCCGAAGGCGAGCGGCAGCCTCTCGCGCTCTGTGCTCTGTGCTCTGTGCTCTGTGCTCTGTGCTCTTGGGCAGGGTGCCGTGGAAAAGGGCCTCGTTGAGCAGGATGGCGTCCCCCGCCCCGGCCGGCGTGCTGTCGAGCGATGGGAAGTTCTCCTTTGTCAGGGCGGGGCAGACGGAGAATGTTCCGGCGTCCGCACACCATTCGATGAGGCGCAGCGGCTGGTTGATCACCGGCCGCACACAGCCGAGCAGCGCCTCGCTCCGCGCCGGCGCGTCGAACCGCGTGCTGTGCCCGGTGAGGTCGTCGAACCGCTCCTTCAGGTAGAGCTCTTTCGGAAACAGGGGGTCGGTGCGGACGGGCGTGAACGACATGGTCCTCGTTTCCCTCCGGGCCGTGTTCAAAGGGTTTCCAAGGGGTGCTTGAGCCGGATGGCGCAGTCCCTGTGCCGGCTGACGCCGATCAGCGTGACGGTTTCGGCCCGGCCGAGGCGGACCGGGCACCGGAAGCGCAGGGCCTCGACCGGCACGCGTTCCACCAGACGGCCGTCGAGGTAGACGAACAGGACCGCGTCCACGGCGGCGGCCCCGGCCGGCATCCCGCCCCGCCCGGCCCGAACACCCCCCTCGACCAGCAACGAAACGGCGTGCGGCGGCACCCGCCAGGACAGGCTGAACGGCAATGCGAGGTCGAGGCCGGTGGTGCTCGGAGCGGGCGCCGACCCCGCGGCAGGAAGCCGGCCCCGTTGCCAGAGGCCGCGGACGGCCGTGGTGCGGCCCGAGCGGGAGGGGGGCCGCATGGTGCCCCACGGCGTCCGGCTGCTGTCGGTGTCCGGCGGGAACAGAAGGCCGGACTGGGCGAGAAGGAATTTCTTGGCCCGCCGCCCACCGAAGTGCGCCACGCACCCGAACACACCAGGGTCCTTCAGGGCACCACTGATGTAGTTCCACTCGTGGCCCAGGGCCAGGAGCCGTTGCCACAGCGGTCCCCGCTGGCCGAGCAGGGACGACACGACACCCATGTCATCGCTCGGTACGGCATCCAGCTGCCCCGCCCCGGCCGCCGCCACCGCGAACCGCCACAGGCGATCGTAGAGCCCGCCGTCGTCGGCGGGGTTGCTGAAGATCAGGCCGGCTTGCAGGAGCGGGCCGCCGGTGCCGGGGGCGCCGAGCATGGCGGCCACCGGCAGCGGGGCCACCGTGCCGAGTTCCGCGTAGTACTCCATGGTCGACTCGTCGACCACGGCCGCGATGCGCCCGCCCGCGAGCGGACGGTCCAGCGCACCGAGATCCATGGGGCGCAGGAACAGCAGGTCCGCGTCGGCGTGGACGTCGTATCCGTCCCATGGCGGCAGACGGTCCCGCAGTTCGGGTGAGTGGCGCCAGTAGAAGAGGTGGGCGGCGGTGCCCCGGCCGACCGCCCGCGCCACCGCGTCATCGCCGGGGGCCAGCCGTACGACGTCGACGTGCCCCGGACCGAAGTGCCCGCGGGCCAGTGCGGGATCGTCGTTGGCGTCCACCACGACCACGCGGGCGCCGGGGTGGCAGCACAGCAGTGATCGCACGGCCAGGACCACCAGTTCGTCGCTCTGCCGGCCGCGGCTGACGAACCTGAACCGGAACCGCGGTGAGGCCGGCCGCACGTCTGCCCGTGCCGCGGCCGTCATGACAAGGCGAGGGCCCGGCTCCCGGCCCGTCGACGGCCGCTGGACCGCTGGAGATCGAACGTGAGGGTGAGTTTGCGCAGCCACCGGTCGGTACCGTCGTAACGGGGTGCGAACGGATCCCGGCCGTGCACCGCCCGGTAGTTGTCGATGAGCACCAGGTCGCCGGGCCTCAGCCGGACGCGTACGAGTGCTTCTTCCAGCCGATGGCACAGCCGGGAGAACGCCTGCGCGGACGCGTCGTCCCCCGGTGCGGTCGTGGTGTACGCCGGGTCGATCCTCAGATACGTCCGCGAGCCGCCGAAGAGCACGGGCCGCCACACGGGAGCCGGACCGGCGGCCCGGCCCGTCCTCAGGTGCTCGGGGTCGGGGAGGATGGCGAAGCGCGGCCGGCGGAGCAGTTCGTGGTCCGCTGCGCCGAGCTCGGCGAGGGCGCCCGCGGTGGCGACGGTCGTCGCGGTCAGGTCCGGGTTCCGCAGGCAGAGCAGCGCCAGTACGTCACAGCGGTCGTCGTCGAAGGCGTCCTCGACGTGGAAGTCGAGGTGGTGCAGGCTGCTGTGGCCGGTCTGCGCGTGTTCCTGGCCCTCGATCGGCAGCACGTCGTTGAACAGCCTGCCCTCCTGGAGCGTCTGCCAGCAGACCGGATCACCGGCCTGTAGCGCCACCAACGCCAGCCAGAGGTCGTGCGCCGCTGTGGCGGCGCGTCCGCGCACTTTCCAGTGCGGCGGCGTCGGACCGACGTTCTCGTCCAGGCGGGGCCGGCGCACCACCGTGACCGGGCTGCCCAGCCGGGCCCGCAGGCCGGCCAGTGCGTCCACCAGTCGTCCGGGGAGGCTGTCCCGGTGCCCGGCGAGCTTCGCCAGCAGGCCGAGGTCGTCCGTCCTGCTGTACGCGCTCACGAGCCGGTGGACGAGGTCGTCCGCACGGCGTGTCTCCCGCGCGGTGAGCGCGATCTCCTGGATGCCGGGCACTGTGGCGGATCCACACATGTACGTACCCTTCTGCCATCTCGGTCCGTCCCGCCGAGCCGGTGCGGCACGGCCGACTACGCGGTGCCCTCCGCCAGCTCGGTCAGCAGCTTGGCCCACGGGCCGGTCGGGAACCGGCGGTCGACGATCCGCCGATTGCGCCGCAGCACGTCGGCCATGTGGGGCTCCCCGGCCCGGTTCGCCTGCATGGCTGTCACCAACTCGTCTCCCGAGCGGGCCATTCCGGCGGGTCGGGGGTCCACCGGGACGACGGAGAAGTCCTTGCCGTACGTCGGTGCGAAGGCGGCATAGCTCGTGCTCGCGCACGGCAGCCCGGCGACGGCGGCCAGCGCCGGCCCCAGTCCGACCGTCTCGACGTCGTCGGTGTTCGGCGTGAAGACGACCCCGCCACCACTCGCCGCGGCTGTCCGGAGAAGGTCGATCTCGTCCAACCGCCAGCTGCCGGCGCCGTCCCGGACGCTGCACAACGGAACACCGTCCAGGAACCGCACGTCGGGAAGCAGATCGAGGCGCCGTACGGTGCGCAGTACCTCGTCGGCGTAGGAGGGGTCCTCCGCCAGGCTGCCGAACACGAGCAGGTACGGGGCGGGCAGTCCGCGATCGGCGCAGGCCGCCCGGGCCGCCGCCAGCAGTTCGAGGGCGATCTCCACCCCCTTGACCCGGAAGACCCGCACCGGATTGAGCAGGATCGGCCTCCGGGGGTCGAGTTCCAGGCCGTCGAGGAACTGCTCGTGCCGCGGCTCCAGCGGCCCGACGGGCACACGGGGCAGGATGTTGGGCACCACCCGCGGGCGCTCCGGTACCGGGTAGCTCGCCGCCTCCTCCGCGAGCGCCTCGGACACCACCGCCCACCGCACTCCAGGACCGGTTTCGGGCAGCGGGGTGAACTCGTTGGGCCGGTCCGGATACATGCGTGCGCCCGCGTCGTACACCGCACAGCTGCCGAAGAGGTCGTGGTCCCAGAAGAGCACGCCGCCTGCCGGGTGCTCGCGGTGGCGGTCGCGTGCGGCGGCGTGCAGGGCCTTGGTGACGGGCACCGCGTCCGAGAGCGTCATGTTGACCGCGACGGTCCAGTCGACCCGGTTCCGGCGCATCCAGTCCGCGAAGTGGTTGCGGTAATGGGCGGCCAAGCGGTCGATGCGCTCGTGCAGCCGGGCACGCTCGGCGGGGCCCAGTGCCGCGGCATCTGCGACCGACGTCCGGATGGCGGTCCACTCGGCCGCCGCGCGATCGGGGTCCCCGAAGACGGATGGAGCCTGTGGGGTCGGCTCCATCAGCGCGGACGACTCCTGCTCGGCCGGCCCGTACGGGAAGAAGGCGGGTTTGTCGGGCCGCCACGAGTAGCCCAGGTCAGCGGCTACAGGCGTGTCGAGCAGTTGGAGGTCGACACCGAGACCGACCACGTTGCGGAAGATCGTCAGCAGCCCGCTGGCCGGCACTCCGTCCCCGCATACCAGTCCTATGCGCACCTCAACGTCACCGGCCCAGCTGAGTGTTCATGATGGCCTCCACCAACGTGGCCCCGGCTTCGGTGAGGGCCACGCTGCCGGCCCTCCGGTCGATCCGCACCAGGCCGCGGCCGGCGAGCGAGTCGAACAGCGCACCCCACCTGCCGGACAGCAGAGAGCCGGTGGGGAAACGGGAGCGATGGACCTCTTCGAAAAGCGGCTGGCAGGTGGACAGCGCCATCTGCACCGCCCGCACCTCGCGATGCTCCGGGCTCACCGTCGTGACGTTCTCCAGTGGAATCCCGCCCTTCTCGACCAGGCCGAGATACTGCGCCGGAGCAGCCACCGCATTCGCCTCCGCGCTCCCGCACCAGCTGTAGGCGCCCAGGCCGATACCCACCTGCGGAACCTGTTTGTCCTGGTCGAGGTTCAAGGAGCGCCACAGCTCCGGCCCTACGTCGCGCCGGGGGAAATAGGTGGTGGGGTGCTCGTAGTAACCGGCGGCGGCGAGCCGGTCGACGGCTCCCTCCCGCATTTGCAGCTGCTGTCCCAACGACGGCCACCGGTATCCGCGCCGCTCCAGTTGCTCGCGCACCCGCGGGTCCTCCCATGGGGCCGGGGAGACGTGGCCGATGGCCGATTCGACGTCGTGAAAGGACCGCAGGTGCAGCTTGATGGCGACGATGGTGCTGAACCGAGCTTCGATCAGGCGGTCGATGTCGTCGAGGAAACCGGCGACGGTCTGGCCGGGCAGGCCCCAGACGAGATCACCGTCGACCCTGGTGAAACCCAGCCGTTCTGCCGCGGCACGGACCTGGAGCGCCTGGTCGCCGGTGTGCCGGCGGTTGGCGACCCTCAGCAGCCGGTCGTCCAGGGACTGGATGCCGTAGGAGAGCGCGGTGAATTCCGAGCCGCGCAGAGTCGAGAGGATTTCCCCGGTGAGGGAGTCCGGGCTCCCCTCCGCCCGCATCGAGGTCCGCTCATCGAAGGCGAACGTCTCCCGGTAGAAGCTCACCAGCCGCTTGATTTCACCGGCGGGCAGAACGCTCGGCGTTCCGCCGAACAGACAGAACTCGCCGACCGGAGTGGTGCGCAGCGCCGGGACCGCCGCCACCCAGGACCGGGCTTCTTCGATGTTGGCGTCCACCCACCGACGTGCGGTCGCGTCGGCCGTCTCGGGCCGGCTGCTCGTCACGAGTGTCGGAAACTGGCAGAAATGACAGCGGTACCGGCAGAGCGGAATGTCCACCCACAGGTGAAAGGACGGCGCCTCGCGGAGCTCACGGTCCAGATCGCGGAAGAAGTGCTGCGGATCGCTCGCCACGTCCCCCGTGAAGACATGAGTGAAGGCTTCGGCTTGCAGATATCCGAGGAGTTCGTCGTTCCGCTCGTCGGAGAGCAACCGGGACACCCTCGGCGCCGGGTACTCAGGATCGATCGCAGAGAGGCTGTGGAGCGCTTTACTCCGGTCATATAAATGTGCCGTGCTGGTCCCCATGCGTGCGACACTCCGTATCCACTACGCCCGAGCGACAGGGTGAGCGCCAGTCCGGACGGCGCGCAGCCGTCAGAAGGGGCACAAGCAAGGATCGTTTTCTCTTCGGACACCGCCTGACCAGGCTAGGAGAGCTCCCCCGCACGGTCAATACAACATGTGAAGAGGCAATGGTATGGCGTATTCCTTGCGGTGCGGTACGGCGGGACCGGACACCGCTTCCCGGCCACCGGCGCACTCGCGGAATTCAGTGATCACATCACAAGAAGTGGCTCACGCGACGCACGGGACACCGGAAAAGAAATGACGACGCGATCGACGAACCACGATGGCCAAAAATTCTGCTTCAATACCTGGCATGGCATGGCCACCGCGACTCGTCATGACCGATGCGACCGCCGCCGCGCTGACCGACTTCAGTTCGGCCTGGCAGGCAGCAGAGCTGAAGGGCGGCGAGGCCCAGCAGGCGGCCCTTCGCCGCGCCCGCGAAGAAATCCCCGCACTGCACCGGCTGGTGGACGAGGCCGTCACCGCTCTCCGCGCATCGCTCGCCGTGGTCGTCGAGAACTTCCCGCTAGACGCCACTGCGCTGGTCGTCACCGCCGGCGCTCTCGGCAGGGTCGATCCGAGCTACAACGGCCCGGCCCCGGACACCCTCGTGCACGACGTGGTCGACAGCGAAGCCCGCCCCTACCGTGACCCGGACCCGTTCCACACCGACTCCCCCCTGCAGGCACGTCCACACGCCTACCTCGGGCTGCTGTGTGTCCGCCCGAGTCCCGCGGGCGACGGACAGACCGTTCTGGTGAGCGCGGCGGATGTTGCCGCCGAAATCGCCGACCCCGGCCACCTGCGCGCGCTCCAGGACCCCTGCTATCCGTTCGCAGTTCCCCAGGAGCCCGGGAACGCCGAGTCATCGATCACGACCCAGCCGATCCTCACGATGTCCGGCGAAGACGTCACCGTGCGGTACTGCCCCGTGCGGGTCGCCGCGGGCATGGAACTGGCCGGGCACGCCCTGGACGCCGAACACGTCGACGCACTCGGCGCGTTCGAGCGCGCGCTGGAAGCAGAGCACCTGCTCACAGTCTTCCTGCTGCGGGCGGGTGAGCTCCTGTTGCTGGACAACCGGCGCCTGCTGCACGGCCGCACCGACGTCGGGCCGACAGGCACCGGCCGGCACCTCATGCGCGTCAAGGTGCATACCGCGGACGCCTAGGCGCCGGCCGTCGCAAACCGTTGGGCAAAGCGGTGGAGCGCCGGGGCCGCAGGGCTCAGATCACCACACCGCCATCGAGTCCCCCGCCTCCTCCGCCGGCCGCGGGCCGAAGATGCGCCGCTCCGCAGCGCTGATCCGCACATCGTTGATGCCGGCCTCGCGACGCCGCATCAGCCCCTCGCCGGTGAACTCCCACAGTTCGTTGCCATAGCTGCGCCACCACTGGCCCACGGCGTCGTGGAACTCGTACTGGAACCGCACCGCGATCCGGTCGTCCTGGTAGGCCCACAGCTCCTTGCGCAGGGCGTAGTCGAGTTCCCGTGCCCACTTGTCACGGAGGAAGGCGGTGATCTGATCCCGGCCGGTGAGGTATGTGTCCCGGTTCCGCCAGACCGAGTCCTCGGTGTACGCGAGTGCGACATGTCCGGGGTTGCGGGTGTTCCAGGCGTCCTCGGCGGCCCGGACCTTCTTCAGCGCGGCCTGCCGGTCGAACGGCGGGAGCGGGGGGCGTGGTGCCATGGCGGACTCCTCACAGGGGGGACCACACGGAGAACGGGCGTTCTCCGCGCTGTCCGCTACTCTAGAGAACGATCGTTCTCAGTGGAAGCGGAGGCCCTTGTGGAGCTCGGAGAAGCCCGGGTACGGCTGCTGGACGCCGCCGGGGAGCTGTTCTACGCACGGGGCGTCCAGGCCGTCGGCATGGACGAGATCCGCGCCGCGTCCGGGGTGTCGCTGAAGCGGCTGTACCAGGCCTTCCCCTCCAAGCACGAGCTGGTGGAGGCGTACCTGCGGCACCGCGACGAACACTGGCGCGCGGCGCTCGCCGAGTACGTCGACGTGCACGCCGCCACGCCGGAGGACGCGCCGGCCGCCGTCTTCGACTGGCTGCACACCTGGTTCACCGGGCCCGGCTTCCGGGGCTGCGCGTTCATCAACGCGTTCGGCGAGCTGGGTGCCGTGTCCGAGAACGTGGCCCGCGCCGCCCGCGACCACAAGGAAGCCGTGCACGCGTACCTCACCGGTCTCGTACGGAAACTGCCCGCCGACGACCCGGTGACGCTGGCCGGCCAGTTGGCGCTGCTGCTCGACGGCGCGATCACCACGGCCACGATCGGCGGCGACCCGGACGCCGCGCTGCGCGCCCGTGAGGCCGCCGTGACGCTGGTGGCGGCGCAGCCGGGCGGACCCGGGCGCGCCTGAGCGGACCCGTGCGCGGACGGTCCCGACCGGGGCGGTTACGGCACCGTTCGTGGCCTTATGGGTGGCCGTTACACAACCGCCGGATTGCCGCAACAGAAAACAGCCAACATCATGTTCGCGTGGGTCCACCGGCCCATCTCTGCGAACCACCGACTGGAAACACTGTGCTCCTCCCCCGCCCACGGCCGCCGCTCCCCGGACCGGTACGGGCCTGGCTGCCGGCCCTCGCCGGGGCGACGGCGGCCTCGCTGGTGGGCGGCTGCGCCGGGACCGGGGAGGCACGCAGCACCGGGCCGACGCCGGCCGTCTCGGCCCCCGCGCAGTTGTGGCCGGAGCCCCCGCTGCCGCCGCGGCCCGCCGCCGGCAAGGCGAGCGCGGACACCCGGCCCGCGCCGCTGCACGGGGTGCCCGACGTGCCGTCCGGGGACATCCGCAGGGCATCGTGGCTGGAAATCGTCAAGGCGCAGACCGCCGCGGACAGCGCGCACCACGGCGGGCCGCAGTTCGGCCCGAGCACCCTGCGGAAGATCCGCCGGTGCACCGCCGACCAGCAGCGCGACAAGCAGTGCCCCGTACGGGCCCCCCGCTACCGGGACCTCAACGGCGACGGGAAGGACGAGCTGATCGTCGGCATCGAGGAGGGGGCGGACCACCTGCTGGCCGTGTGGGTCTTCACGGTCCGCGACGGCAAGGTGACCCGCATCATGGACGCCGGCGCCCGGCCGCTGTCGGTCCAGGTGTCGGGCCGGGACGTGATCCTGCGGGAACCCAGCGACTCGGCCGGGTACGAGATGCGCACGGTCTACTCCTGGGACGCGCACGAGCAGTCCATGGAGTTGCGGGCGATGGAATTCGACCCGCGGCGCTCCACCGTTCCGGGCCCCACCGTGCCCCCGCGCCCGGAGGCCACGCGATGAGCGCCGGTACGGACCGGCCCCGCGCGCGCCGGCGGCTGCGCCTGCCGTCCTGGACGGCGACACTGCGGTGGAAGGCCGCCCTGTTCATCATGGTCATGTGCTGTTTCCTGGCCACGGTGCTCGGCGTACTGGTCCACGTCCTGGTCAGCCGGCAGACCGAGGACCAGGCCAGGGGCGCGGCGCTGATGCAGCTGGACTCGACCGTCGAGGCGTACGTGGCCGGGGAGCCGCTCGGCCGCAACGCGCGGCTCGACCCGCCGGAACTGCCGCCCGCCCTGCGGGACATGGCACGCCGGGGCGAGCGCGGCACCCAGCTCGGGCAGCGGAACGGCCGCCCGACCATGTGGGCGGTGGCACCGGCCGACGGGAAGGCGCTGGCCGTCGGCCAGGACTACACCCAGCGGGCGGCCGTCATCAGCGGGCTGGACCAGGCCATCATCGGGTCCGCGGCCGTCGCGATCACCCTGACGCTCGTCGTCGGTCTGTACGCCACCAGGGGCGTCACCCGGCGGCTGCACCGCACCGCGCAGGTGGCCCGCCGTATCAGCACCGGTGACCTCGACGCCCGGGTGGACGATCCCCGCGCGCAGCGCCCCGAGTACGCCCGGGACGAGACCGCCGCCGTGGCCGCCGCGCTCGACGCGATGGCCGCGAGCCTCCAGAGCAAGCTGCACAGCGAGCAGCGTTTCACCGCCGACGTCGCCCACGAGCTGCGCACCCCGCTCACCGGTCTGCACGCGGCCGCCGAGCTGCTGCCGCCGGGGCGGCCCACCGAGCTGGTCCAGGAACGCGTCCAGGCCATGCGCCGGCTGACCGAGGACCTGCTGGAGATCTCCCGGCTGGACGCGGAGGTGGAGCGCGCCGACCTCGACGTGCACCGGCTCGGGCCGCTCGCCGAGCGCGCCGTACGGGCCACCGGCCTGGCGGCCGAGGTCCGGGTGGTGCGGGACTGCGAGGTGGAGACCGACCAGCGCCGGCTGGAACGGGTGCTGGGCAACCTCGTCGCCAACGCGCACAAGCACGGCCGCCCGCCGGTGGTGCTGACCGTGGACGGGCCGGCCGTCACGGTGCGCGACCACGGCGACGGGTACCCGAACGAGCTGCTCGCCGAAGGCCCGCAGCGCTTCCGCAGCCGCCCGGGGAACGGCAGGAAGGGCGGCGGGCACGGGCTCGGGCTGACGATCGCCGTCGGGCAGGCCCGCGTACTCGGTACGACCCTGCGCTTCTCGAACGCGCCGGACGGCGGCGCCGTCGCCGAACTCACCGTCGGTCCGCCGGCCACCGGCCGGCGCGGCGCACCCGACGGCACCTCGTCCGCGGACGACGTCTCCGGCGGCCCGGAGCGTCGCGACACCGGCACCTCGTAGAGCGTCCGGCGCACGGCCGACCGGCATGGCAAGCAGCCGGGCTGCCGCGCGGCACCGGGCCATTGTCCGGAGCACCGCGCCTTCCGCCCTCCTGAGCTGTGCGGTCAATACCCGGACAATGGCCGGTCAGCCACCTCCCTTGTCCGTCCCGGAGCAGCGGACCACCATCGGCGCGGATGACGTCTCGCCCCCGCCGGGACCGGGTGCCGCCGCTCGGCGGGCCGTCCCCGGCCGCCACCGCGCGGGGCCCGCACGCGTACGGGTGACGGATGTCGTGCCGCGTCCGACGCACCTCCCCACCCGTACTCCGCGACCAGGAGGTCTGCTCCGCCATGTCCGCATCCTCAGCGCCTTCGGCCCCGCCGCCCGCCTCTGCCACCGCGGCATCCGCGTCCCGGCGGCCCGCTGCCCCGGGCCGACGGCCGCGCCGCCGCCGGGAGTTCTGGCGTTCGCCCGAGGACCAGCCCCGCTGGGCGCGGCCCGCGCTGCTCGGCATCGCCGCGCTGGCGGGCCTGCTGTACGCCTGGAACATCACCAGCAGCGGCCTGGCCCCCTACTACTCGGTCGCCGCCCGCAGCATGACCGAGAGCTGGAAAGCCTTCCTGTTCACGGCCTACGACCCCGCCGCCACCATCACCCTCGACAAGATCGGCGGCTTCCTCTGGCCCCAGGCCCTCTCCGCCCGCCTCTTCGGCTTCCACCCCTGGGCACTGACCCTGCCGCAGTGCATCGAAGGCGTCATCTCCGTCCTCGTCATGTACCGCGTCGTACGACGCTGGCAGGGCCCGGCGGTGGGGCTCCTCGCCGCCGGACTGTTCGTCCTCACCCCGGTCGTCGCGTCCATGTTCGGCCACACGGTTCCGGACGCCGCCCTGATCATGTGCCTGGTGCTGGCGGTGGACCAGTACCAGCGGGCCGTGCAGGGCGGCCGGCTCGGGGCGCTGGTGCTCGCCGGAGTGTGGGTGGGGCTGGGCTTCCAGGCCAAGATGATGCAGGCGTGGATGATCGTGCCCGCACTCGCCGCGGGGTACCTGCTCGCGGCGCCGGTCACCCTCCGCAGGCGGCTCGGCCATCTGCTGACCGCGGGTGTGGCCCTGGGCGCGGTGTCCCTGTCGTGGGTGCTGCTCATGACGTTCACGCCCAAGGACGTCCGCCCGCACATGGGCGGCACCTCGGACGACAACGCCTTCTCCCTGGTCTTCGACTACAACGGTTTCGGCCGGTTCGGACAGTCGGGCCACACCACCGGGCAGGTGGGCGGTGCCGCGATCGGCGCGGCTCCGGGTGCCGGCGCACACCCGAAGCCCAGCGGCGGCGGTACCGGGCACGGCGGCATCACCACCGCGGACCCGGAGTACGACGCCCGGGACAAGCTGGTCGGCAACCGGCTGGTGGGACAGATCGGCTGGCTCTACCCGCTCGCCCTGTGCGGCCTCGCCTTCGGACTGGCCCGCAACCGCAAGCGGCCCCGCACGGACCGGACGCGCGCCGGTTACGTGATGTGGGGCGGGTGGCTGCTGACCTCGGCGGCGGTACTGAGCGTCTTCCCCGTGCCGCACACCGCGTACGTGGCGGGCCTGGCTCCCGCGCTCGCCGCCCTGGGCGCCGCCGGGACCGTCGCGATGTGGCGCGCCTTCCGCACGGACCGCGGCAGCCGTGCCGCCCGCGCCGCCCTCCCCGTCACCGTGGCCCTGCAAGCGGCCTGGTCCGGCTGCCTCGCGGCCGGGCACAGCGGCTTCGCGCCATGGCTCACACCGCTGATCGCCGTAGCGGGGACGGCCGGCTGCGCGGCGTTCGTCCTCCGGCTGCGGACGGGCCGTCGCGCCCTCGGGCTGTTCGGTCTCGCCGCCGGCTGCCTCGCCATGCTCGCCGGCCCGGCCACCTGGTCGCTGTCCGTCCTGGACACGCGGTACGCGGGCTCGTCGTTCGATGCCCATGCGGGGCCGGGCGCCGCCGAGACCCAGCGCCACCCGGCGCCGAGCCCGCGGCCGGCACCGCACGTGCCCTCTACCACCGCGCCCCACCGGTGAGTACGTGCCCTCTACCTCCGTGCCCCTTCGCCGAGTTGACCACCCTGACTCTCCACTACCGCTTCGTGATCAGCTCCCTGACGTACCGTCACCTTGTACGCTGAAGCCCTGTCCTACGGAGATCCCCGCGAGGGCCCACCAGGGGGCGATGTGAAGCACCTCGGACCGATCACCGGCCAGGAGCGGCTGCGCGACCGGGCCGCCCACGCCCTGCGCGCCGCCCTGATCGCCGGTGAACTCCGCCCCGGCACCGTGTACTCCGCCCCCGCCCTCGCCGCCGGGTTCGGGATCTCGGCGACTCCCGTGCGGGAAGCCATGCTCGACCTGGCGCGCGAGGGGCTGGTGGAGCCGGTGCGCAACAAGGGCTTCCGGGTCACCGAGGTGAGCGAGCGGGACCTGGACCAGTTCGCGGAGATCCGCGCCCTGATCGAAGTGCCGACCGTGGGCCGGGTGGCCCGGACGGCCTCCCGCGGCGAGCTGGCCGCGCTCCGGCCGCTCGCCGAGGAGATCGTCTCCGCCGCGCGGACCCACGACCTCATCGGCTACCTGGAGGCCGACCGCCGCTTCCACCTGGGCCTGCTCGCGCTCTCGGGCAACGCGCGGCTCGTCGAGACCGTCGGCGAGCTGCGCAAACGCTCCCGCCTGTACGGGCTGACCGGCCTCGACGAGCGCGGCGAGCTGCTGCCTTCGGCACAGGAACACCTGGAGTTGCTGGACCTGGCGCTGGCGGGCGACGCCGCGGGGGCACAGGCGTGCATGGCGCGCCACCTCGGGCACGTCAGGTCACTGTGGGCCCGGTCCGGTGAGGAGCCCGCCGCGCGGCGGACGGGATGAGCGGTCGTCGCGCCGAAAGGCCGGTCCGACGGGTTGTCAGTGCAATGTCACATTACTAGGTTACGGGGCGCACCGCGGCCTGATGGTCGGTCAACTGGCAGTCACAGCACGGGAGTTGCCAGTCATACGTCCGCACGCCCCACCCTCTCTCCCCAGGAGCAGCCGGTGTTTCCGTTACGCACTGTGCGCAAGGGTCTGCTGAGTGCCGTTCTGTCGGTGGGCCTCCTCCTCCCCGTGGCCCAGGCCGCCCAAGGCGCGGCGCCCGCCCGGCCGACGGCCGTCGCTCCGGCGGCCCCCCTCGCCGACGGCACGGCGGACGGCAGACTCGACACCGACCGGGCCGACCGGTTCGCCGACGCCCCGCGGCCGGCGGCCCGCGACCTGCCGCCCGGCAACGGCCGCGTCCCCCGGGGCCGTACCCCCGGTGACCTGTCGCGGAGCGGAACCGGCACCGGCACCGGCACCGACGGCCACCGCCCGGGCACCGCGGCCCCCTGCACCCTCGACGCCCTGACCCGCCTCGGCCCGGAGGCCCTCGCGGACTTCCTCACCGACCCCGCCGTCACCGTCGAGGGCTGTCTGCGCGGCCTGATCTGGGCCTGGGACGCGCGGCTCGCCCCGGTGATGTCGCGGGCCCATGTGCAGGCCGTCGCGCGCCGGGCCGGTTCGCTCGCGCCGGGCCACGACGGCACCGACGCCACCCACCTGTACGAGCTGTTCACCTACCTGCACGCGGTCGTCTACCACGACTTCTCGCGCGACGAGATCGATGTCACGGACGCCCCGACGGTCGAGGCGGTGCGGGCGGCGGTGGCCGCGTACGGGAACGCGGCCCGTACCTTCGAGCCCACCCGGCACAACGCCGAGACGCTGCGCGAAGCCCTCACCACGGCGAGCGCGCCGGGCCTGCGGCAGCACCAACTGCCGCTGGTGAAGCGGGTACTGGCCACCATGGGCCCCGGCAGGCCGACCGCCGCCGACGCGACCTGGGGCGGCGCCGCCCTCGCCGCCCTGACCGTCAACTACCTCGGCGTGTACCCGGGCAACAACGACACGGCCTTCCGGGCCGCCGTGACCGCCGACGCCGCGTACCGCGCCGGCTTCCGCGCCTTCTCCGGTCACACGCACCTGAAGGGCACGGTCAACGCCTGGGCGGTGCGCGACGCGCTCGGCGAGTACGGCCGCTTCGGCCAGATCGACGCCCTCCAGGCCGCCGTCGTCACCGACCTCGGCACCCTGCTCACCACCTCGGAGGCCAACTTCGGCCGTCGCAGTGCCCCGTGGGCGAGTGTGGCGGGCTGGCTCAACTACTACGGCGTCTGTGAGCGTCACGGTGTCTGCCGGTCACAGATCGAGCGCGAGATCTTCCCGCAGACGTACGCCTACGACCGCGGCGCCATGGAGGTGCGCACCGCGCTCGACCGGGCCACCGTCGACCAGCTCTACTACGCGAGCAAGCGGGTCAGGGCGCAGTTCTTCCGGGTGCTCGGCGCGGACACGCCACTGGCCGGCGACACCAACAGCACGCTGCACGTCCACCTGTACGCGTCGCGCGCCGAGTACGAGATCATGCACCCGCTGCTGACCGGCATGGGCACCGACAACGGCGGTGTCTACATCGAGAACGGCGCGACCTTCTACACCTACCAGCGGCGGGTGCCGCAGGACTCCTCGCTCACCCTCGAAGAGCTGTTCCGGCACGAGTACACCCACTATCTCAACGGCCGCTGGGCGGTGCCGGGCAGCTTCGGCGACGCGCCCTGGTACACCGGCGACCTGACCACCGCCATGGACGAGGGCACCGCCGAGTTCTTCGCCGGGGGCACCCGCGACGACGGGGTGCGGGTGCGCAGGGCGCTGGTGAAGGGCATCATCGCGGACACCGCGAGCGGCGGGCCGCGGATGAGCGTCGACCGGCTGCTGCACGCCACGTACTCCGGCGACGGGTTCCGCTTCTACGACTACGCCGGCACCTTCTTCGCGTTCCTGTGGCAGCAGCGCCCGTCGCTGATCCGGGAGATGTACGGCCACCAGCGCGCCGACGACCCGAAGGGGTTCGACGCCTGGCGGTCCCGGCTGGGCGCGGACGCCGCGCTGCAACGCGCGTACGACGCGTTCCTCGACGCCCAGATCGCCAAGGCCGACGACCTGTACGTCCCGCACACCACCTTCACCCCCAACGGGTCGCTGCGGTTCGCCGAGGCGTCCCAGGTGCGGGCGGCCTTCGCCGAGGCCACGTACACCGCGCCCGCCTGCACGGGCACCGGCGAGCCCGGCGGCCGGTCGCGCTTCACCTGCACCGGCCGGATCACCGCCGGCCTCGCGGACGCCCGCGATCCGGACCGGGTCTTCGCCGACATGTCCGAGACCGTCGACTACTACCTGCTGGACCGGGCCGGCGCCGCGGCCAACAACCTCGCCGACATGGACTGCTTCTTCGGCGCCGTGGACATCTGGTCCGACGGCCGGGCCGGGAGCGCGTCCTTCACGTGCGAGGGGCCGCTGCGCAGCTGACCGGCGGGCAGCCGGTCGGCAAGGCGGGGCGGGGCGCGGTGCCGGTGGCCGCGCCCCGCCGCGCGACGCCGTCCGGCGGCGGGTCACACCGTCCGCCGCAGATTTCACACAGCCGTCATCTTCTTCCTTCCTGGCAGGCGAGCCGACCAACAGTCGCCTGCCATCTCATGCCATGACTCCATATATCGGGCACCTACCCCTCGGACATAGCGGACATCCAGCGGTCCGAGCGCGCGTGGTGACGTGCACTTCGCCCGCCATGGAACGGCAGAATCCGCATGCGGACGGTGCATACCGTCGGCAAGGAACATCAGGAAGGAAGTTCGGTGTCGGAACGTCAGGTGACGGGTGAGGTCGACGGGGCCGGTGCGCCAGTGGTACTGGCGCAGGAGCGCCGATTGCGCCGGGACCTGGGGTTCTGGGGGCTGACCGCGATCGGCTTCTCCAACATCGTGGGGTCCGGCTGGCTCTTCGCCGCCCTCTACGCGGCGCAGACGGCGGGCCCCGCCTCGCTGCTGTCCTGGATCGGCGCGGGACTGCTGTGCGCCCTGGTCGCCCTGGTCATGATCGAGCTGGGCGCGTCGCGGCCCGAGGGCGGCGGTACGGTCCGCTGGCCGCTGTTCGCCAGCGGCCGGCTGGTCGGCACCCTGGTGGGCTGGTCGGTGCTGCTCTCGGTGGGCGGCACCGCGGCCGAGATCAGTGCGATCATGCAGTACGCCGCGCACTACGTGCCCGGCCTCTACAGCGGCCACACCCTGACCCTGACCGGTGTGGGCGTCGCCGCGGCGCTCAGCGTGGTCCTGACGGCGCTGAACTGGTTCGCGGTGCGGATGTTCGCGAAGCTGAACAACCTCATCTCGGTGTTCAAGATCGCCGTACCGGTCGTCACCGTCCTCGCGCTCATCGCCTCCGGCTGGCACGACGGCCGGCTGACGGATCACGGCGGGTTCGCGCCGTACGGGTACGCCGCCTGCCTGACCGCGCTGGCCGGCGGCGGCATCGTCTACTCCGTCAACGGCTTCCAGGCGCCGCTGGACTTCTCGGGCGAGGCCCGCAACCCCCGCAAGACCATCCCCGCCGCCGTCCTCACCGGCATCGCCCTGGCGGTCGCCATGTACCTGGCCCTCCAAGTCGCGTTCCTCTTCACCGTTCCCGAGAACCTGCTCGGCGGCGGCTGGAAGGGCGTGTCCTTCGACAGCCCGTTCGGGCAGCTGGCGCTGATCCTCAACCTGCACTGGCTGTCCAGCCTGCTGTACGCGGACGCGGTGATCTCCCCCGGCGGCTCCGCGTACGTGGGTGTGGCGATCAACGCCCGGCACACCTACGCGCTCGCCAAGAACCGCACCATCCCCCGGTTCTTCATGAAGGTGAACGAGCGGTACGGCGTGCCGCGCCGGGCGCTGGCGGCCAACCTCGCGGTGATCGTGATCTTCCTGCTGCCGTTCGGCGGCTGGCAGGACATCGTCAGCGTCATGGGCAACATGTACCTGCTGATCTACGGGGCCTCCGCGGTCGCCGCGGCGGTCTTCCTCGCCGACCCCGGCAGCCGCACGTCCGGCTGGGTGCCGGGGCTGCGCTGGATCGCGCCGGTGAGCTTCGTGGTGGCCAGCGAGTTCGTGTACTGGTCGGGCTGGCACAACCTGCGCCTGGCCCTGCCACTGGTCCTCGCCGGACTGCTGGTCTTCCTGGCCATGCGGCGCGCCGGCGACGGCGCCACGGACGCCGTCGGCGACCGGGACGGCGCCGGACGGCGGCTGCCGCTCCTGGCCGAACTGCGTACCGGCGCCTGGCTGGTGACGTACCTGGCGGTGCTGACCGTGCTGTCCTGGCTGGGCACCTTCGAGGGCTCCGCCCGGCTGCCCGCGCCGTACGACTCGCTGGCCGTGGCGGCCTTCGCGCTCGCGGTCTTCTTCTGGGCCGTACGATCCGGCGTCCGGCACCTGACGGAGTCCCGGACCGCCACGGTGTGAGGAGGCGTTCCGGCCGCCCGCCGCGGCCGGAACGCCCCGGCCGGTTCCGCGGATGAGGTGGCCTTCGGTCCGTACCGGGGGAAGTATCCCGTATGGACGTTCCCTTGTACCTGGAACCGCGGTTGGAGTCCCGACTGGCTTCCCTGCTGCGCGCAAGGACGTTTCTCCATACGCTCGCCGGCGGCCTCGGGTCGCCGCTGAACGTGGTGTTACCGGACCGGATCGCCGAGAACCTGGCCGCCTTCCGCACGGTCTACCGCCGCCACCACCTCAGCGGCGGCATCTACTTCGCCCACAAGGCGAACCGATCCAGCGCCCTGGTACGGCGGCTCGCCGCCACGGACGCGGCCATGGACGTCGCCTCCCTCGGTGAACTCCAGCACGCGCTGGGCTGCGGGTTCGCCCCGGACCGGATCATGGCGACCGGGCCGAAGAACCCGGAGTTCCTGTGGCTGGCGGCCCGCTGCGGCACCGCCGTCAACATCGACGGCCCGGGAGAACTGGACGCACTCGCCGCTCTGGTCCGCGGCCACGGCCTGCCCCGCGTCCGCATCCTGCTGCGGCTCTCCGGCTTCCGCGCCCCCGGCGTCCGGCTGCTCACCCGGCAGAGCCGCTTCGGTACGGCGGAGGGCGACCTGGACGCCCTCCTCAAATCGGTCGAGCGGCACACCGACGCGGTGGAGCTGACCGGGGTGGGCTACCACCTCGACACCACCAGCCCGGCCGAGAAAGCGGTCGCGCTCGAAGGGTGCGTCAAGGCCCTGGACACCTGCCGGGCCCGCGGCTTCACACCGCGCGCCGTGGACATCGGCGGCGGCTTCGGCACCGACTACCTCGCCGACGGAGCGCAGTGGCAGCGCTACACGACAGAGCTGACCAACGCCGCCCTGGGTACCCGCCCACCCATGACCTGGCGCCGGCACACCTACGGCCTCCGCAACGAGAACGGCACCCTGCGCGGCGCGCTGGCGCTGTACCCCGCCCACCGCCCGACCGCCGGCGCCCCGTACCTGGACGCGCTCCTGTCGCTCCCCGCTCCCTCGTTGGGCCGCCCGCTGGCCACTTTGCTGCTGGAAAACCTGTATGAACTGCACACGGAGCCGGGCCGCGCGCTGGTGGACCAGTGCGGGGTCACCCTGGCGCGGGTGCTGGAGGTGCGCCGTACGGAAGCCCCGGAGCGCACGGAGGCCGCAGGCCGTACGGAAGCGACGGACCGCACGGACACCGCGGACCGTACGGCCCCGGACCACCTCCTCGTGCGCCTGGACGCGAACGCCGACGACATCGGCCTGGAGGAACACGGCGTCCTGGTCGACCCCGTCCTGGTACCGCGGGCCGCGCGGACGGACACGGGCACCGGCCCGGTGGCGGTCTACCTCGCGGGCAATCTGTGTCTGGAAGCCGACATGATCACCCGGCGTGCGGTTCACCTGCCGGCCGCGCCGGAACCCGGGGACCTGTTGGCGTTCGCAAACACCGCCGGTTACTGCATGGACTTCAGCGCCGACGAGGCGCAGCAGCAGCCCGTCGCCCGCAAGGTCGCCGTATGGCAGGAAGAGGCAGCGGAGACGGCGGACGGGCCCGGCCCGGAGGACGCTCGCTGGCACTGGTGCCTGGACGAGCAGTACTGGCCGCACGTAACCCGCCGGACGAAAGGCCCTGCATGAGGTTCGAGCGCATCACCGACGTCATCGGCAACACCCCGCTCGTGCGCATCGATCCGTCCGTCCACGGCCTGCGCACCATCGACCTGTACGCGAAACTGGAGATGCTCAACCCGTTCGGTTCGGTCAAGGACCGGGCGGCCTGGAACATGGCACGGCCGGGGCTGTCCGCCGCCGCGGGCGAGGGCCGCACCGTCGTCGAACTGTCCAGCGGCAACACGGCCAAGGCGCTGGCCGTGCTGGCCGGGATGTACGGGGTGCCGTTCAAAACCGTCACGAACCGTATGCGCATTCCGGAGATCAAGGACCTTCTGCTGCTGCTGGGCGCGGAGGTCGAGGAACTGCCGGGGCAGACCGAGTGCCTCGACCCGACGAACACCGACGACCCGCTCACCCAGTTCCACCAGGCGCTCACCGAACCGGGCAGCGCCTATCTCTACACGGACCAGTACTACAACGACCGCAACACGCAGGCCCATGTCGAAGGCACCGGCCCGGAGATCATCAAGGACCTGGACGGCCGGGCCCCGGACGTCTTCATCGCCTGCGTGGGCACGGCCGGTTCGTCCACCGGGGTCGCCCGGGTGCTGCGCGAGCACGACCCGGCGGTGGACGTGGTCGGGCTGGTGTCGCACAAGTCGGACTTCGTGCCGGGCATCCGCACCATCGACGAGGTGCAGGAAGTCGGCCTGTTCGACCCGGACACCTACGACACCATCGCCTCCGTGACCGCGGACGAGGCGCTGGACGGCATGCTGGCCCTGGCCCGGCGGTGCGGCATCCTGGCCGGCCCGACCAGCGGGGCCGCGTACTTCGGTGCCGTACGGTACCTGCGCGAGCTGGACACCGGACCGGCGCCGGAGCCGGAACCGGACCGGCCGGCGGAGCGCCGGACCGCCGTGTTCATCGTGTGCGACCGCATCGAGAGCTACCTCGGGTACGTACGTCAGCGGCGCCCCGAGCTGCTGGGCCGGCCGCCGCAGCCGAACTCCCTCGCCGCGCTCACCGGCGCCGAGGTGAGCGCGGCCCCGGACATCGACGTCGAGGGCGCCGTGCGCTGGATCGAGAGCGACCGGCCGCTCGTCGTGGACCTGCGGAGCCCGTTCGCCTACGCCGCGCTGCACATCGCCGGTTCCGTCAACATCGTGGACGAACTGTTCGGCGAACTGGTCCGCGGCGGGCTGCCGTTCAGCAAGAGCCGCCCGGTCCTGCTGGCGTGCCCGGTCGGCGAGCAGTCCGCCCGGTACGCCGCGCTGCTGGCCCGCATGGGCCACCCCGACGTACGCAGCCTGCGTGGCGGGATCATCGCCTGGCGCGACGCGGGCGCCCCGCTGGTACGGGAGTGAGCACCGATGACCACGATGAACGTCCCCGTCACCGCGGCCCTGGAGGAGCTGCGCGACTGGCACACCGCCGTCCGCGCCCAGTTCCCGATCATCACCGGGGCCCCGCACCTGGCCTACCTGGACAGCGCCGCCACGACGCAGAAGCCGCAGGCGGTCCTGGACGCCGTGCAGCACTACCTCACCACCGGCAACGCCAACGCCGGGCGCGGCACCTACACCTGGGCCAACCGGACCACCGCGCTGGTCGAGGAGACCCGGCAGCGGATCAAGGAGTTCCTCGGCGACCCGGCGCCGGAGCGCTCCGGCGTGCACTTCGTCAGCGGGGCGACCGCCGGGCTGCGCGCCGTCGCCCGGGACTGGCTGGCGGACCGGCTGTCCGACGGGGACGAGATCGTGGTCCCGCTCGCCGACCACCAGGCGAACATCGTGCCGTGGCTGGAGGTGCGGGACCTGCTCGCGCGGCAGGGCGTACGGATCCGGGTCCGGCCGATGCCGTACCAGGCGGGGTCCGGCGACTACGACCCGGCGGCCCTGGCGGAGCTGGCCGGGCCGCGGACCAGCTTCGTGGCGGTCACGCACGTCCACCACGTCTACGGCGGCGACATGAACGTGCACCGCATCCGCCGGGCGGTGGGGCCCGACGTGCCGATCTGCCTGGACGCGGCCCAGAGCGTGGGCCACATCCCCGTGTCGCTGGCGGACCTGGACGTGGACTTCGCCGTCTTCTCCGGGCACAAGGCCCTGGCGCTGCCCGGCTCCGGCGCCGTGTGGGCCCGTAACGCGCGGGGCCCGGTGTTCGAGCCCGGTGGGTGGGACGGCAGCCCCAACACCACGGGCATCCGCAGTCTGCGGGCCGCGTTCGACTGGCTCGACGCCGCCGGGACCGACCGCGTCGAGCGGTGGACCACCGCGCTGGCCGCCCGGCTGACCGAGGGGCTGCGGCAGCTGCCGGCGTACGAGGTGCTGGGATGCCAGCGCAGTCTGGCGGCCGGCTCGGACGTGCAGCGGCGCCAGGGCATCGTGACGTTCCGGCACCGCGGCATCGCCTCGGGGGACCTCGGCTTCGCCCTGTTCGACCACGGCTTCATGGTCCGCTCGGACAGTCTGTGCCAGGGCAGCGGGGGTGAGCGGCAGCACTCGGTCCGGGTGAGCCTGCACGCGTACAACTCGCCGGAGGAGATCGACCGGCTGCTGGACGCCCTGGGAGCGTGCGCCTGACCCCTTTGGAGTGACACCACGCGATTGGAAACCGTTTTCACCTGTAGGTTGAGAACCACTCGGCGGACAGGTGCGAGACGGCGAAGGTGGCGCGACCGGGATGGGACTGAGCTTGGCTACGGCCGCGCGGTGGGTGCAGCGGTGGGAGCGGCAGCAGCAGCGGTACGCGATCGACCGCGAGGAACGCTTCACGGTCGTCGCGGACGCCGTCGAAAAGGTGACGGGCCATCAGGACCGGGCGCTGGTGCTCGATCTGGGGTGCGGCCCCGGTTCCCTGGCCGCGCGCCTCGCCCGGCGGCTGCCCGGCGCGGACATCGTGGCCGTGGACAAGGACCCCGTACTGCTCGCGCTCGGCGAGGCCCACTACGGCGACACGGTGCGGTTCGTCGAGGCGCCGGTCGGCGCGGCCGGCTGGACCCGCGCGCTGGACCTGGACCGCCAGCCGGACGCGGCCGTGTCCGCCACCGCGCTGCACTGCCTCGCGCCGGCCGCGCTGCGCCGCGCGTACCAGGACCTCGCCGGCCTGCTGCGGCCCGGCGGTGTGCTGGTCAACAGCGACCGGTTCCGCGGTCCGGCGGGCGACCGGGCCGCGGAGGTCGCCGTACAGGTCGGCCTGCGGCGGGCCGAGCGGCAGCGGACGGCCTGCCGCGAGGACTGGGCGTCCTGGTGGGCCGCTGCCGCCGCCGATCCGGAGCTGGCCGACCCCTTCACCGCCCGTCGCGCCCGGCACACGCCGCACAGCACCCACAACGGCCTCCCGCTGTCCCACCACGTACGGCTGCTGCGCCGGGCCGGCTTCCGGCACGCCGCGCCGGTCTGGCAGTTCGGCGAGGACGCGGTGCTGGTGGCGGTGCGGTAGCCCGTACACACCGCGAGCCGGGGGCCGCGGGCCGGGTCAGGGGTGGGCGCCGATGATGTGGAACAGAGTCCCGTCGGGGTCACGCAGCTCGGCCACCGGCCCCTGCGAGGTGCGCTCCGCCTTGGCCTCCACCTGGCCGCCGAGCCGCTGCGCGGTCTCGACGGCCTCCTCGACGCTGGGCACCTGGAAGTGGATGTTCCAGCGCGGCCGTACCTGCGGGTCGGCCGCCGCCTCGATCGCGCCGCCGTAGAGCCCCACCGCGTCCCGGCCCTCGACGCTGAGCACCACCCGCTCGTTCTCCCAGCGCACGTCGAAGGGGGTGCCGGTGTCCTCGCTGTACCAGTCGAAGAGGTCGCCGTAGAAACGCGCGGCGTCGAACGCGTCCCGGGTGCGCAGCTCCACCCAGGTCGGCGCGCCGGGGCCGACCGGCTGCCGGTTGGTCTGCGGTGTGCTCTCGCGGCACTCCCACAGGCCGAAGCGCGCGCCGGCGGGGTCGGCGGCCAGCGCCAGCCGGCCCGCGTCGAAGTCCAGCGGGCCGATGGCGACCGTGCCGCCGCGCTCGCGCACCCCGTTCGCCGCGTCGTCCGCGTTGCGGGTGCCGAAGTACGTGGTCCACGAGTTGGGCAGCTCGGTGTGACGGGCGGCCGCGCTCAGCCCCGCCACCGCCGTGTCCCCGGCCATCGCCCGTACGTACGGGCCCCACCGGTCCGGACCGGCCTCGAACCGCCAGCCCAGCAGCGGTCCGTAGAAACGCGTCGCGACGTCGAGGTCCCCCGTCAGGAGGGTGGCCCACGACGGCACCCCGGGAACGAACGTCATCTGGCAGTCGCCCATGAAAAGCCGGCCCTTCTCCACCATTGTGTCCAGAACTGCTACTGCGGTCCTACCAGGAAAGGCAGGACCGCATGTCATTTCACCGGCTCATGCCGCAACCGAACTGGCGGGCGCCTCGGGGCCGGTACCGTCGGCCTGCTCGCGAATGCGTGCGCAGGTCCGTTTGATGAGGCGGCACACATGCATCTGGGAGAGTCCCAGTTCCTCGCCGATACGGCTCTGGGTCATATCGCAGAAGAACCGCATGTAGAGGATGCGCCGCTCCCGCTCCGGCAGGCCGCGCAGCCCGTCCCGGACCGTTTCCCGGGCGAGGACCAGTTCGTACTGCGGCTCGGTGAAACCGATGCTGTCGCGCAGCGCGAAATCGTCGTCGGCACCCGGCCGCTCGGCATCCAGGGAGAGGGTCTTGTAGCTTTCGATGGCTTCCAGGCCCAGGATGACGTCGTCGGCGGAGAGCCGGGTGCGCTCGGCGATCTCCGAGACGGTCGGGAAACGACTGTCGGAGGCCGCCGCCAGTTCGCGTACGGCGAGGCGTACGGTATTGCGCAGTTCCTGGACGCGCCGGGGTACGTGCACGCCCCAGGTGCAGTCACGGAAATGCCGCTTGACCTCCCCGACGATGGTGGGGATGGCGTAACTCTCGAATGCGCTGCCACGCTCCGGCCGGTACCCGCCGATGGCCTTCACCAAGCCCAGTGCGGCGACCTGTTTCAGATCGTCCATGCTTTCGCCGCGGTCCCGGAAACGCAGGGCCAGGCGCACGGCCATGGGCAGCCAGGAACGAGTCAGTTCGTCGCGCAGCCGCCTTTTCTCCGGGCCCTCGGGCAGTTCTGCCATGCGGGCGAAAACGGCGTTCGTCTCCGCCGCGTCCGGCGTGTCCGGAAAGGCTCGTCGGCGGCGAGACGGAGCCGTGGCGGCTGTGCTCACGGGATCACTCTCCCAACGGACGCGGGGTCTGGGCGTCGTCACCGAGACGGACGGAAAGCACACCGGACGGACGGTGTACGACCACCCGCTCACCCGGCCTGACCAGGCATGCGGTGCACGCCCAACGTCTGCATCACGAGCATAGGACGATTCGGTCCGGCCCGCCCGCGGAGATGTCACGCGTCGCTGCATCCCGCTCACGGAACGGCGCGAATTACATGTTTGATGCACCGACCAACCGGTTACCCAGCGGGCGGAGTGCCGTCGCGGCGATACGGGACGCGGCGCGCGCGAAATCGCCGTGCGGGCGCCCGCACGTTTTCCGTACCGGGCAGACAAGGAGCAGTGACCCGATGGCCGACCCGAAACAGGAACAGCGGGACCGCTACCGCGCCGCAGATCCGGACTCCGGACCGATGACGACCGACCAGGGTGTGGCCGTCGACCACACCGATGATTCGCTCCGGGCGGGCGAGCGCGGGCCCACTCTGATGGAGGACTTCCACTTCCGGGAGAAGATCACCCGCTTCGACCACGAGCGGATCCCGGAGCGCGTGGTGCATGCGCGCGGAGCGGGTGCCTACGGTTACTTCCAGCCGTACCGGTCATGTGCGGAATTCACCCGGGCGGCGTTTCTCCAGGACCCGTCGGTGAAGACTCCGGTGTTCGTCCGGTTCTCCACCGTGCAGGGGCCGCGTGGTTCCGCGGACACGGTGCGTGACGTACGGGGATTCGCGACGAAGTTCTACACGTCGGAGGGCAATTACGACCTGGTGGGGAACAATTTCCCGGTCTTCTTCATCCAGGACGGCATCAAGTTCCCCGACTTCGTGCACGCGGTGAAACCGGAACCGCACAACGACATCCCGACGGGCGCCTCCGCGCACGACACGCTCTGGGATTTCGTCTCCCTCCAGCCCGAGACACTGCACACGATCATGTGGCTGATGTCCGACCGGGCCATCCCGCGCAGCTACCGGATGATGCAGGGCTTCGGCGTGCACACCTTCCGGTTCGTCAACGCGCAGGGTCAAGGCACGTTCGTGAAATTCCACTGGAAGCCGAAGCTGGGCGTGCACTCCCTGGTGTGGGACGAGGCGCAGGAGGCGCAGGGCCGGGACCCGGACTTCAACCGGCGGGACCTGTGGGACAGCATCGAGGCCGGCGCGTACCCCGAGTGGGAGCTGGGCGTGCAGCTCGTACCGGAGTCCGAGGAGCACGACTTCGACTTCGACCTGCTGGACCCCACCAAGATCATTCCGGAGGAGCAGGTCCCGGTCGAGCCGATCGGGCGGATGGTGCTCGACCGCAATCCCGACAACTTCTTCGCCGAGACCGAGCAGGTCGCCTTCCACACGGCGAACGTCGTGCCGGGCATCGACTTCACCAACGACCCGCTGCTCCAGGCCCGCAACTTCTCCTACCTGGACACCCAGCTGCTGCGCCTCGGCGGCCCGAACTTCGCGCAGATCCCGGTGAACCGACCGGTGGCCCCGGTCCGCAACAACCAGCGCGACGGCTTCCACCAGGACGAGATCCACCGAGGCACCAACTACTTCCCGAACTCGCTCGGCGGCGGCTGCCCCGCGCTGGCCGACCCGGACGACCCGGCGTTCCGGCATCACACCGAGCGCGTGGACGGCCACAAGATCCGCCGCCGCAGCCCCAGCTTCGCCGACCACTACACCCAGGCGGCGATGTTCTGGCACAGCATGGCCGGCTGGGAGCAGCGGCACATCGTCGACGCCTTCCGCTTCGAGCTGGGCAAGGTGGGGGCCAAGGAGGTCCGGGCCCGTACGGTCGAGCAGCTGTCGTACGTCGACCACGCGCTGGCCGTCGCGGTCGCCGAGGGCATCGGTGTCCCCACTCCGCCGGAGCGCCCGAACACGCCGCAGCCGACGCCCTCCCCCGCGCTGAGCTTCGAGAACAACCGCGGGGACGGCTCGATCAGCACCCGGCAGGTCGCGGTGCTGGTCTCCGACGGCGTGGACGCCGCCCAGACGATCGCGGTCCGCGACGCGCTGACCGAGGCCGGCGCGAACGTGGAGCTGCTCGCCCCGCAGGACGGCACCGTGCAGGACAAGGACGGCAGCACCCTCGCCGTGGACCGGGCGCTGCCCACCGTCGCCTCGGTGCTGTACGACGCGGTGCTGCTGCCCCCGGGCGGTCTGGACTCCGGCAACGCGGTGGCCGACGACGCGGCCCTGCGCTTCGTCCGCAGCGCCTACCGGCACGGCAAGCCGATCGGCGCCCTGGGCGCGAGCGTGGCCAAGCTCGCCGGACTGCTGCCGGGCGAACTGCGCACGGCGGCCGAAGGGGACTCGACGGTCTCCGAATCCGGCATCGTCACCGACCGGCTGCCGGACGGCACGACGGCCCAGGACTTCACCGCCGCCTTCACCGAAGCGGTGGCCGCCCACCGGCACTGGAACCGGCCGGCCCTGCCCGCCTGAGGCGGGGACCGGGATCGCGGTGGACCGCATCCGGTTCCTCACCCTGAACGCCCTGGCTCCCCGGTACGCCGACTGGAGCCGCCGGCGGGCGGTCATCGCCGGGGCCGTCCGCCGGCTGCGTCCGGGCGCCCCGCCCGCCCGGGCGCCCGGTCGTCGCGCGCCACAAGCCGAGCCGGCCGTACGGATACGAGCGGGAACGCGAGCTCCAGGTCGTGGCCTGCGCCCGCATCGTGGAGGAGTGCCTGGCTGACCGGGAACACGAGGACGGTCCTAGGGGCGCGTGCTCCCCCGAGGAGGCGCACGCCGTCGTGCTCGGCGACTTCGACGCGCCGCCGGACTCCGCGAGCATGCGGTTCTGGACCGGTCCGCAATCGCTGCACGGGCTGAGCATCTGCTACCGCGACGCCTGGGCCGACGCGCACCCCGGCGCCCCCGGCCACACGTTCCGACCGGACAATCCCTGGTGCGCCGCGGCGACATACCCGCCGACCCCGGACGCCGCATCGACCACATTCTCGTACGCTGCGGCAGCCACGGGCCCACGCTGACGGTGGCCGGCTGCGACCGTTTCCTGGTGGAACCGGTGGACGGGGCCCGGGCGAGCGACCACTACGGGATGACGGCCGACCTGGCCGTACCGGCGCGGCCACCCAGCGAGTGGGCCCCGTGACGCCGCACGCGGTCCCCGACGGGCCGGACGCCGCAGCTCCGGGCATGATCGTCACGCGCCGGGGCACCCGGAGGGGCGTGGGGCACCCGGTGCCCCCGGGAGCCCGGCGCCCGTAGCGAGCGCCCGCGGGTCCGCGCCCCGCGGGCCCGTACCCGTGGTCCGGCCGGGCCGCTCCCCCGCCCCCTGAACCACGAGGAGGGACCATTCCATGGCCAACGACCGCAAGTACACCGACTCCGTCGCCGACGAAGTGGTCAAGGAGTTCGAGGACGCGGAGCTGGACGTCACGGAGGAACCGGACGAGGACGAGCGGGTGGGGAAGGAGGGCGACACCTTCTCCACCAACCTGGAGGAGCAGCAGAACGCGGCGGGTCACCCCCGGGGCGAGCCGGACGACGAGCACCGGTAGGCCCGTCCCCGGTGCGCCTGGGTGATCCGGACCCGCTGCTCCGGGTCGGCGGCCAGGTCCGCGGCGGTGCGGGCCAGCGCGAGGGCGGCGTCCAGCACCGCGCGGTCGGCCTGCTCGCCGATCGTGGCCGCGGCGAACTCGGGGGTGTGCGGCAGGGCCGGGCGGCCCAGACCGATGGTGGGGTGGATGGCGGGCAGGAACTGGCTGACGTTGCCCATGTCGGTGGAGGCCCCGATGGAGACCGCGGGCTCGACGGTACGGCCGAGGGCCCGTGCGTGCCGTGCGTAGGTGTCGCCGAGCCAGGCGTCCTGGCGCAGGTCGGCGTAGGCGGCGGCCGGTTCGGTCAGCGTCAGTTCACACCCGGTGGCCACCGCACCCGCCTCGAAACAGGCCCGTACGCGGGGCCACAGCGCCTCCAGCTCGGCCAGGGTGTCGGCGCGCAGCTGCCAGCTGATGCGGGCCCGCGCCGGAATGATGTTGGTGCGGTCCCCGCCGTGCGTGACGATACCGTGCATCCGTACGCCGTCGGGCAGCTGCTGGCGCAGCAGGGCCAGCGCGGTCTGCGCGACCACGCAGGCGTCGGCGGCGTTCAGGCCGTCGTAGGGGGCTATGGCCGCGTGCGCGGCGCGCCCCTGGTACTCCGCCTGCACCGCGTTCGCGGCCCGGGAGGTGCCGCCGTAGTCGTCCACCGGGCCGGGGTGGACCATCATCGCGAACGACACATCGTCGAAGGCGCCCGCCCGCAGCATGTGGATCTTGCCGCCGCCGCTCTCCTCCGCGGGCGTGCCCAGCGCCTTCACCCGCAGGCCGAGGCCGTCGGCGGCCGCCGCCAGGGCGATGGCGGCGCCCGCGCCCGCGGCGGCGATCAGGTGGTGCCCGCAGGCGTGGCCGAGGTCCGGCAGCGCGTCGTACTCCAGGCACAACCCGACGGTCAGGTCCGCGTCGGCCGGCCCCGCGGTCGCCGTGAAGGCGGTCGGCAGCCCGGCCGTTCCGCGCTCCACCGCGAAGCCCTCGTCCGCCAGCAGCGCGGTCAGCGCGTCCGCCGCGTAGTGCTCGGCGAAGGCCGTCTCCGGGTGGGCGTGCACATCACGGGCGAGTTCGAGCAGTCGCCCGCCGACGGCGTCGAGCCGGGCGCGGATCACGTCGTCGGACGTGGGGACGGTACGGGCCACAGTGAGCCTCCCTGTCAGTAGTCGGCCCCCAGCTTCCCAGGTCGCCCGGCCCCCTCAGGAAGGCCACCGCCCCCATCGGTACGACGACCGCCTCCCCCGCTGATGCGCCACGCGCCTCGTGGGACGGACGCGCCACGCCGCCCGGCGTGCGCCCGATTTCCGCGACCGGGCGCGGAACGTGCGCCCTGTCCCGCCGGAACCCCCGCTCCTAGCCTGCGAGCGTGGGCCACAGGAGGATGAGCGAAAGGAAGGTCGAGTTGACGTGACGGTCATCGCCGAGGCCGAGCGCCAGCCGGTCCAGGTACCCCCAGCCGTTCCCAACGGCGCCACCTGACCAGCTCGGCCCTGCCTGCCGGGGCGGCCCGGGACCCGACGGCCTGCCCCGGCGGAAGGAGCGGGAATCCGGCGCGACGCCATACCGTCATTCCCGCCTGATCACTAGTCGTCAGCCGCGTCAGTCCTCCCTGCTCGCCGGTCGGCGTCCGGTCGGCAAGCAGCAACTGCCCTGTCGGATCGAGCGGTTGCCCCGCACACGAAAAACCGGTGTCCCGGGCAGCAGAGGAACTGCCCGGGACACCGGTCTCCGGCCGGTCGTGTGGTTACTCGTGTCGGGTCGGGGCGCTCCAGCGGAGGATGGCGCCGAGGCCGCCGGTGGGGGCTTCGGCGGGGTCGCGGACGACTACGGCGTCGGCTCCGTTGGCGGCGGCGGAGCGGAGCAGGGCGTCGTCGGCGCGGGCCGCGGACGGGTGGGTCTCGCCCAGGTACTGGAGTTCGGAGTTGCGGACCGCCAGCTGGTCGGCGCCGCGGCCCACCCAGACCTCGCGGCCGGCGTCGGCGCCGCCGGGGGTGAGGATGAGGGTGTCGATGCGGTGTTCGCGCGCCGCCTCGACAAGGGCCGGTACGCCGGACGCGGCGTACGCGGGGGCGGTGCCGCCGACGTCGGCGCCCGCCCGGAACCGGTTCAGGACGTCCGTGACGCGGTCGTGCTCGAACGCCGCGCGGACGTGGGCGATGTCGCGGTCCAGCTTGGTGCTGTCCGCGCCGGCGGCCCGGCCGCCGTGGTCGGTCTCGAAGGTCACCGGGCGCAGCTGCTCGGGGAGCTTGTCGTGCACCGAACGGCGTTCGCGCGGGTCGCCCGCCAGGAGCATGATCTGGGCGCCGCAGCTCTCGAAGACCCGCTGGGCGGCCTCGGCGATCTCACCGGCGTTCTGCTCCCAGGTGTTCTCGACCGCGGTCTGGAAGTGCCGCTCGGACCAGTCGGCCGTCGAGGTGCGGTGGATCGGCCAGTCCAGGCCGTCGACCGTACCGGCGTCCACGGCGCCCTGGTCGCTGTGCAGCGCGAAGTCGGCGCCCTCCCGGTCCACGTACACCACGAGGCAGGGGACGTCGTCCGCCGCGGCCTCGGCCCACGGGGTGATCCGGGGCAGCGGCGACCAGGACGCGAACGAGCGGGCGGGCCGGCCGGAGAGCGGCGCGTCCAGGACGACCTCGCCGTCGGTGGCGAAGACCACCCGGCCCGGCAGGGCCGCCGGTTCGCCGTCGGCGCGGGCGTTCGCCAGGGTCGCGCGGACGGCGTCGCACGTGGCCCGGTCCGCGCCCTGGCCCGCGAGCTGCCGGGCCGCCGCGTCCGCCGACAGTTCCCGCTGCTTGGCCGCGTCCTCGGTGCTGTGCGGCACCTCGGCGTACACGGATGCCCACGGGCCCGGCCGGTCGATGATCGGTTGAAGGAGCGAGAGGTGCATGGCGCTTCCTCCTCAGAATGCGCGGGTCACCGACTGACATGTCCTACAGCCTTGACGGTGATGTGCTGACGGTGTTCCGGGTGCCCGGTTCCCAGCGGTTTCCACGTGTACGGACGGTTCTCATGAGGTCCGTGTGCCGGGAGTGCGCCGCCCGGCCCCGTCCGCACGCGTGCCCGTTCACCGCGCCGTCATGCCACGCCGCCACGGGACCGGTCGCCCCTTCACCCTCTTCCTGCGGGCTTCCCCTCCACTGTCGGCCCTCGGGTGGCGGGGCGCACCCCGGAGCGCGCCCCGCCCCCGCTCAGCGGCTGCCGGCGGCGCGCTCCCGGACCGCCCGGCCGCCGTCCAGCTCCAGCACGCGCCCGCGGAACCCGCGGCGGAAGCGGCGGTCGTGGGAGACCACGACCACCGCGCCGCGATAGGCCGCCAGCGCCTCCTCCAGCTCCTCGACGAGGCCGAGGGAGACGTGGTTGGTCGGTTCGTCCAGGACGAGCAGGTCGGCGGGGCGGGTGACCAGGCGCGCCAGCTCCAGCCGGCGCCGCTGGCCCACGGAGAGGGCCGCGACCGGCACCGCCAGATCGTCCTCCCGGAACAGGCCGAGGGACAGCAGCGCGGGCGCGTGCTCGTCGGGCGGGCCGGGGAGGCCGGCGGCGAAGGCGGCCAGCAGGGACCGCCGGGGCGGTACGGCGGACAGCTCCTGCGCCAGGTAGCCCGTGCGGGCCGGCCGGCGCACGGTGCCCGTGTCCGGGCGCAGATCCCCGGCCAGCACGCGTAGCAGGGTGGTCTTGCCCGCACCGTTCGGGCCGGTCACCAGGAGGCGGTCGCCCGGTGCGACGGTCAGCCCGTCGAGGCGCAGGCGGTCGCCGACGGTGATGCCGGTCAGCTCGGCGAGGGGGTGCGGGAGCCGAGGGCACGGGATCCCGTTGCCGGTGGGCGGGTACGAGGGTGCGGAGACCGTGGGGGCGCCGGCGGCCGGTCCGCCGGGGCCCTGCGCCGGGGCGTCGTCGGCCCCGGTCCCGTACGTGGTCAGTTCCGCGCCGAACCGGAGCGGTACGGGAGGCGGCGGCACCGGGTGGCGCCGGAGCCGGGTCAGCCGCTGCCGGGCCGCTCTGACCTGGCCGGACAGCTTCGCCTCATGGGAGCGGCGATGCTTGCCGAAGCCCTCGTGGGGGTCCTTGCCGGTGCCGGCCAGCCGCCGGCCGGCCGACTCCGCCAGCTCGGCGGTGCGGGCGACCTCCGCGCGCCACTCCTCGTGGTCCTGTGCCCAGCGGCGGCGGGCCGCGGCCTTCGCCGTGCGGTAGCCCTGCCAGCCGTCGCCGTACCGCGTGACGGTCCGCAGGTCGCGGTCGACTTCGAGGATGTCCGAGGTGACCGCTTCGAGCAGCTCACGGTCGTGGGTGACGACGACCACCGTGCCGCGATGGGCCTTCAGGTGCGCCTCCAGCCAGTCGGTGGCCTGCTGGTCGAGGTGGTTGGTCGGTTCGTCCAGCAGGAGCAGTTCGGGGGCGGCGGCCAGGACGCAGGCCAGCGACAGCCGCGACCGCTCGCCGCCGGAGAGCGTGCCGAGCACCCGGTCGCGGGTGAGGTGCGCCAGGCCGAGGCCGTGCAGGGCGGCGTCCACGCGGGCGTCCGCCCGGTAGCCGCCGCGCTCCTCGTAGGTGGTCAACAGCTCGCCGTACGCGTCGAGTTCGTCCGGCGTGGCGTCGGCCAGGGCGGCTTCCGCCGCGCGCAACCGGGCTTCGAGGGCGCGCAGTTCGGCGAGGGCGGCGTCGACGGCGTCCTGGACGGTGCCGCTCGGGTCGAGGTCCGAGGTCTGGCCGAGGTGGCCTACGCCGCCGGGGAAGGACACGGTGATCTCGCCCGTGTCCGGTGGCTCGGCCCCGGCCAGCAGCCGGAGCAGCGTGGATTTGCCGGAGCCGTTCTCTCCGATGACGCCGGCCTTCTCGCCGGGACGCACGGTCAGTGACACCTGCTCCAGTACGGCGCGGTCGCCGTAGGCGAGGGAAACGTCCTTCATGGTCAATTGGGCGCGATGGCGCACGGGAAATCCCTGGGTACGTCATGGCCGCGCCGTGCGGTTGCGCGCACGGGGGCCGGATTCTGAAAGAGGCCGGAAAGCAGCACGGCGGTACGCGCGGCTGCGGGGAAGGCGACCGCGGAACCGGCCCGGCGGCTGTCACCGCGCGGACGGGCGCGGGCGCCACCGGTCGCAGGCGGGACGGCCGGGCATCAGCCGGCCGCGGTCACGCCCGGTCTCTCAGATGAAGTAGTACCAGGAAGCCATGGGTCCCACTGTAGCCGACGGGGGTGGCGCGGGACCGGGAATTTCCGTGCGGCGCCACGGCACCGGGCGGTGTCCGCCGATCCCGCGGAGGTCCGGGTATTCCGGGCGGCGGTCCCAGTATTTGAGACGCCGGAGCGTTACGTTGCGAGGACGCGGACGCCTGACGGACACTCCGACCGGGAACGCGTACGACCGTTCCCGTACCCCTGAGAGAGTTCGGAATATCCACCGTGAGTCTGCTGCGCAAAAAGCCTTTGGAGCGAGCCGTCAAGGAGGCTCGCGGCGAAGGCGAACAACGCCTTCGCCGGGACCTTTCCGCTCTGGATCTGACCATCCTCGGGGTCGGTGTCATTCTCGGCACCGGAATCTTCGTGCTCACCGGCACGGTGGCCCGGAACATGGCCGGACCCGCCGTGGCGCTCTCCTTCGTGGTGGCCGCGGCGGTCTGCGCCTGCGCTGCGCTGTGTTACGCGGAATTCGCCTCCTCGGTACCGGTCGCGGGCTCCGCGTACTCCTACTCGTACACGGCGCTCGGTGAATTGCCGGCCTGGATCATCGGCTGGGCGCTGAGCCTGGAACTGACCCTGGCGACGGCGGTGGTGGCGGTCGGCTGGTCCGGCTATCTGCAGTCGATGCTCAACGGCATCGGCCTGCATCTGCCGGCCGCGGTCAGCGGTGGCGACGACGCCGTGCTGAATCTGCCGGCGGCGCTTCTGGTACTCGTCCTGGGCGCGGTGCTCGTCGTCGGCGGAAAGCTGTCCAAGGGCGTCACCAATGTGCTGGTCGGCATCAAGTTCGCCATTGTGCTGCTGGTCATCGTCGCCGGGCTGTTCTTCATCGACACCGCGAATTACCACCCCTTCGTGCCGGAGGCCCAGCACACCGCGCGGGTTTCCGGGCTACAGGCCCCGGTGTTGCAGCTGTTGACCGGCATCACCCCGACGGCATTCGGCGTCGCGGGAATTCTGAGCGCCGCGGCGATGGTGTTCTTCGCCTACATCGGCTTCGACATGGTGGCGACCTCGGCGGAGGAGACCCGCCGGCCGCAGCGCGATCTGCCCATCGGCATCATCGCCTCGCTGGTGGTCGTGACCGTGCTCTACGTCGCGGTGTGCCTGGTGGTCACCGGAATGCAGCACTATTCGGAGCTGTCGGTGAAGGCGCCGCTGGCCGATGCCTTCACCGCCAAGGGCCACCCCTTCTTCGCCACGGTCATCAGCCTCGGCGCGGTGGTCGGCCTCGCCGCGGTGAGCCTGATCTGCTTCCGGTCGCAGAGCCGGGTGATCTTCGCGATGGCCCGCGACGGGCTGCTGCCGAAGGCGCTGTACAAGGTGGACCCGCGGCACGGCACCCCGAAGATCAACCTGATGGTGCTCTCGGTGATCATGGCGGCGCTGGCCGCGTTCCTGAAGTTCGACCTGCTCGCCGAGATGGTCAACATCGGCACGCTGTTCGCCTTCGCCGCAGTCTCGGCCAGCGTGCTGATCCTCCGGCGCACCGCCCCCGACCTGCCCCGCGCCTTCCGCACCCCGTGGGTGCCGGTCATTCCGATGATCTCGCTGCTGTGCTGCCTGTACCTGATGCTCAACCTCCAGCTGATCACCTGGGTCGGCTTCCTGGTCTGGCTCGCGGTCGGCCTCGCGCTGTACTTCGGGTACGGCCGGCGGCACAGCAGGCTGAACGAACGGGCGCGGGAGACGGCCGAGCCCGCCGACGCCACGGTGTCGTAGGCGCTCACCATGGGGCGCGGGCGTTCCCTCCGGGCCCGCCGCAGGCCGGTTCCGCACCGGCCCGCGACGGGCCCGTCCCGTCTCACTTGGCCGCGGGCAGCTCCGCCAGGAACTCCAGCAGCGCGGCGTTGACCTCGTCGGGCCGTTCCTGCTGCGTCCAGTGGCCGCAGCCGGGCAGCGCCGGGGCCTGGCGCACGGACGGCATCATCCGCTCCAGGGCGGACAGCAGGTCGCCCACGCCGGGGAAGGCCCTGACCAGGTCGCGGTCGCCCGCGAGGTACAGCCCCGGGACGTCGATGCCGCGGCCCTGGAACGGTGCCGTCAGCTCCCAGTTGCGGTCGATGTTGCGGTACCAGTTCAGGCCGCCGGTGAAGGCGCGGGCGCCGTGCCGGGCGTACTCGCCCACGAAGGTGTCCACGTCCTCCTGGCTCAGCCAGCCGGGCAGCTCCTCCGGGTCCGGCATGGTGTCCAGCAGCTTGGCGCCCTCCGGGACGACCCACGGGCGGGGCGGGTCGGTGAACGGGCTGTCGCCGGAGCCGTTGGTCAGTATGGCGCGGAAGGTGGTGTTCAGGTCCTGGGCCAGCTCGGCGTCGGCGACGCCCGGCTCCTGGAAATAGGCCTGGTAGAAGCCGTCCCCGAGCAGCTCGCGCAGGTGGGCCAGCGGCGCCACGGGCGAGCGCGGGGCCGGCGGCACGCTCAGCCCGACGACGCCGCGTACGACGTCCGGGCGCAGCTGCGCCGTCGTCCAGGCCACCGGGGCGCCCCAGTCGTGGCCGACGACGACCGCCTGCTCCTCCCCCAGCGCGTGGATCAGGGCGATCACGTCGCCCGTCAGGTGCAGCATCGTGTACGCGGCGATGTCGGCCGGCTGCTCGCTGCGTGCGTAGCCACGCTGGTCGGGGGCGACGACGCGGTAGCCGGCCGCGGCCAGCGGCGCGAACTGGTGCCGCCAGGAGTACCAGCACTCCGGGAAGCCGTGCAGCAGCAGAACCAGGGGGCCCCGCCCCTGTTCGGCGATGTGCAGCCGGACGCCGTTCACCTCTACGGAGCTGTGCTCGACTGCGCTGGTCACATGTCCTCCTGCGGTCGCTCGCGGACGGTGCGGGCACTGACGTTACGCACCGAACGGTACGGCCAACGGCCGCGGAGCGAAACGCCCTTGCCCGGGGCGCCGCCCGCCGCGGCCCCGGCCTCGCTGCGGGGCTATCCGGCTAGCGGCCCGCCACGGCGGGTGCGCCGACGACGACCTGGGTGGTGTGCCGGACGGTGGGCGTGCCGGGGCCGGTCACGGTGACGGTCATGGCTCCGGCCGGCCCCGGGACGGCCCCGGGCCGCGGTGCCAGGGCGAACGGAGTGAACGCCGCGCTCCGGTCCACGTCCACCGTGCAGGTCATGACCCGCCCCGTCATGCCGCACCTGTGCCCCTTGTCCACCCGGACGAGGTGCACCTCGTCCTTGAGGGCGGTCAGATCGATGCTCACCTGGACGTCGGTGACGACGGGGTGCGGCTCCCGGGCCGTCAAGCCGATCCGGTACTCCCCCGGGGCGTCGTCCCGGACCGGTGAGCCGGCCCGGGGGATCTCGTACGTGTCCCGCATGCCGGTGAGCGTCAGCGCCGGCCCCGTGACCGTGGCGGCCACCGGTGTCCCGCCGCCGGCCGTCACCGTCACGGCCAGCGTCACCAGCACCACGGCCGCCGTGGCCCCTGCCACGCGCTGCGACCGTGTCCCCGTTGTCGATCCGTTCATACGAGGCCAGACCGGCGCGGGTAACGGATGGTTGCACGCGAAACGAAAAATCGGGCGTCCCGGCGGCGGGCCCACGGCCTCACTGCCCTTCGGTCCCGTCCCGGGGCTGGGTGCCCGGCATGATCTGGATCAGGATCGAGTCGTCGTCCTCGACGACGAAGGTGGGGTCGACCCGGGCCCGCCAGCCGACCGGCAGGACGTAGTAGCGGCGCTCGCGTTCCAGGATCAGGCGCAGCCCGTGGTAGCGGTAGCGGTAGTGCATGCCCGGCAGGGTCTCGGACACCAGCCCGGGGCCGGTGAGGCTGAGGCGTTCGGTGCTCAGGACCACGACGGCGGGACGGCGCACCAGGTGGGCGGCGACCGCGCGGGCGTCCTGCCGGCCGAGTTGGCCGGCGATCAGGGCGATGACCCACACCAGGAACAGTCCGGCCGCGGCGACCGGGAGGCCCCGGCGCCACAGGCCGCGTGCCGGGCGGGCGGGGTTCGCCGCGGCGCTCTGGCCCAGGACGAGGCCGGCGGCCACCAGCAGGGGCGCGGCCCAGCCGTACGGCTGGATGCGCTGCCACAGCAGCATCAGGCCGACGCCGGCCGCCACGAGCAGCGCGTGGTGCCGGGCGACGGCCCGGCCCGCCCGGCGCACCGCGAGCGTGACGCGGCTCGGTACGCGGAGCGAGACGAGGAGGTCCGGCAGCCGCGGCCCCAGGGCCAGGAGGGCCAGGCAGACGAGGACCGGCAGGGTCACCAGCCGCAGGCTCCAGATGATCATCTGCGGGAAGCCGAAGCCGAGGACCGACGCGCGGACGTTGAAGTAGGCGAAGTAGGCGCTGCTGTGCATGACGCCCGCGTAGAACATCAGGCCGCCGACGAGCGACCCTGCGCCCAGGACGAGGTTGGCGAACTCGAACCGCTGGCCGGGCGGCGGCGTGCCCGCGTCGGAGGTGCGCGGCGGCGGAGCGGTCCGGCGCAGCTGCCGGCGGCGCCGGGCACGGGCGCGGGCGGCGGCCGGATCGCCCGGTTCGGCCGGCGGCGCGCCCATCGCGGGTCAGCGGGTGCCGGAGGCGGCCGGGGTGAGACCGGGGGCGGCGTCCGAGCGACCGGACCGCTGCGACGGCCCGGACTGCCCGGCCCCCTCGGGCTCGTCCGGCGACGGGCTGGGCGAGCTCTCCGGCGTCGGCGTGGTGGAGGCCGAGGTCGGGCACGCGGTCATTTCGCCCGAGGGTCCGGTGCAGCTGGGCACGAGGGTGGGGAAATCGTCGCTGGGTGTGCTGCCGACGCCGGTCGTCTCCGGGTCGCCGGTGTCCACCGGCGGCTCCGGCACCTGCCCGACCGGGTCACCGCCCTGGCTGTACGAGGCGGAGCCGCCGCGGTCCCCCTGCGAGGCTGCGTCGGCGGCCGGTGACGGCTCGGCCGAGGCCGTACCCGCCGGTGTCGCCCCGGACGGTACGTCGCCGGGCCCCGGACCGCCGGGCCGTCCGCACGCCGTGGTGCCGACGAGAAGCAACAGGACCACCGTCGCGGTGGCCCGGCCGGCCTTCGCTGCTGCGGACCTCATCTCGGACCCCCGTCCCCCGCGAGCCGCTGCTGCGAGGCTAGCAGCGGCCCGGCAGCCGGTCACCGGGTCGCGACAGGCCATGGCCAAAGGAGACCGAGGTCAGGGCGGGGGCAGAAGGTCTAGTAGGCCGTGTCTTTTGGATCAGCCTGGAGCAGCCCGCGGCGCCTGGTGCGGTGCATCGCAAAGCGGAGCATTGCCCTCGGACCGGGTGTCCGTGGGTGATGCGACAACGCCGCGAGGTGCCGTGCCAGGCGCCGCGGGCCCAGGACGATCCGAAAGACACGGCCTAGTCGAGGTAGTCGCGCAGCAGCTGCGAGCGGGACGGGTGGCGCAGCTTCGACATGGTCTTGTTCTCGATCTGGCGGATCCGCTCCCGCGTGACGCCGTAGACCTTGCCGATCTCGTCGAGCGTCTTGGGCTGCCCGTCCTTGAGGCCGTAGCGCATGGACACCACACCGGCCTCCCGGTCGGCGAGGGTCTCCAGGATGGAGCGCAGCTGCTGCTGGAGGAACGAGAAGCCGACCGCGTCGGCGGGGACGACGGCCTCGGTGTCCTCGATCAGGTCGCCGAACTCGCTGTCGCCCTCGTCGCCCAGCGGGGTGTGCAGGGATATCGGCTCACGGCCGTATTTCTGTACCTCGATGACCTTTTCCGGGGTCATGTCGAGTTCCTTGGCCAGTTCTTCCGGAGTGGGTTCGCGGCCGGTGTCCTGGAGCAGCTGGCGCTGAATCCGGGCCACCTTGTTGATGATCTCGACCATGTGGACGGGAATGCGGATGGTCCGCGCCTGGTCGGCCATCGCGCGGGTGATGGCCTGGCGAATCCACCAGGTGGCGTACGTCGAGAATTTGAATCCCTTGACGTAGTCGAACTTCTCGACGGCGCGGATGAGGCCGAGGTTGCCCTCCTGGATCAGGTCCAGGAAGAGCATGCCGCGTCCGGTGTAGCGCTTGGCGAGCGAGACGACGAGCCGCAGGTTGGCCTCGACGAGGTGCTCCTTGGCCCGGGCGCCGTCCGCGACCAGGATCTCCAGCTCCCGCCGGAGCTTCCCGGTGGGCTCGCCGGTGTCCAGCTTCTCCTGGGCGAACAGCCCGGCCTCGACGCGCTTGGCCAGCTCCACCTCCTGCTCGGCGTTGAGCAGCGGGACCTTGCCGATCAGCTTGAGGTAGTCCTTGACCGGGTCGGCGGAGGCCCCGGCGCCGGCGACCTGCTGCGCCGGCGCGTCCCCCTCGTCACCGTGGGACAGGGTGAATCCGCCGGCCGCCTCGATCGCCGTACCGTCGGCGGGTACGTCTTCCGGGGCCGGGGATCCGGTTATTTCCTGCGGTCGCGTGATGGACGAGGTGAGTGACACGAGGAACCTCTCGATACACATAGGCGAGGTGCATGGCGAGCACCTCCTTATTCATCGCGCGCTTACCCGTGGTTTGTTACAGCGCAATTCCCGTGATCTGAATCACGTTATTCGGGTGCAGGGCCGGCGGGCGGGCGCAGCGTGATCACGTGGGTGGTGACCCGCTCGACCGCCGCGCGGCTGTACGGCAGCGGAAAGGCCCGGTCGGCGGCCCAGTCCGCGAACAGGTCGCGGTAGTGCGGGCTGCCGGGGTCGCCGGACTGGCCGGGCGCGTTCATGGCCACCGAGGCATCCCAGTCGCCGACGTCGATCACCAGCCGGAAGGTCGCCCCGCCGGTCTGCCGGAAGTCCGCGCCGTAGGAGGTGGCGTTGACCGTGTCGCCGCTGCCGCCGCGCGGGGCGGGCCCGACCCGGGTCCACCGCGGGGCCCGCTCGCCCAGCCACGCGGCGAGCGGATGCCGGGGTTCCGCCCGGTGCAGCGCTCCCCAGGTCCAGCGGTCGCGGTCCGGGCCGAGCAGCCGGCCGAGTTCGGCGAGCGCGCCGGGGAGGGTGCCGAGGACGGCCTCGCGCAGGGCGCGGTCCGGGGCCGGGCCGAGCCGTTCGCCCGGGGTGAGCAGCAGGTCGAGGTCCACCCGCGGGTCGGTGGTGGCCGCTTCGTCGGCGGGCAGGACGCGGGTCAGCGCCGCGGCCCGCCGCTCCGGGGGCAGCAGGCGGGTCAGGGCCCGTTCCAGTACGGCCGGCCGCAGGTGCCGCCGGTACCAGACCTCGAAGAGCGCGGCGGGTACGGAGTCGGGCGTCAGCCGTGCGTCCCAGGTGCGGAGCCGGTCCAGCGCCCACGCCACGGCCGGGTCGTCGCTGGTGGCCCCGCTCAGCAGCGGCAGGATGCGGCGGGCGGCCGGGCTGGTGCAGTCGGTTTGCAGACGGACGCAGTCCGCGACGGTCCAGCCGGTGCGGGCGTCCAGTTCGGCGGCGATGCGGTCGTGGCGGGTGGGCGCGTACCAGTCGTAGGTGACGGTCCGCTCGGCGTTCGGGTAGCCGGGCGGGAGGTTCATCTGGTTGGCCGTGGCGAACCAGCCCTGGGCGGGGTCGCGTACGGACGGCAGTGTCCCGGCGGGGTGGCTGCCCGCCCACTCGTAACGGCCGTCACCGGGCACGGGCAGGGTGCCGTCCCAGTTCGGCCGTGCGGGGACGCGGCCGGCGGGCTGCCAGCCGATGGTCCCGTCGGGGGCGGCGTACACCTGGTTCTCGCCGGGCGCGCCCCAGCGGCGCAGCGCGGCGACGAAGGCGTCCGGGCCGTCCGCCGTCATGTACCCCGTGCTGCCGAGGTACGGGGCCATCCCCGGGCCGAGCCAGGCGGCCCGTACCGCGAACGCGGTGCCGCGCTCCGGATCCCGGTGGATCACCGGGCCGTGCCGGGTGAACCACAGCTCGACGGCGGCCGGCTGCCCGGCGCCGCGCACCGGGACCGTCTCGGTCACCCGGGTCATCGGCTCCCAGCGGCCGTCGTACCGGTACTGGTGGGGCGCTTCGGGGTGGGTGCGGTAGACGTACAGGTCCTCCTGGTCGATGGGGAAGATGGTCAGTCCGAAGGCGATCCGGCCGTTGTGGCCGATGGAGATGCCGGGCAGCGCGGGCTCCCCGGCGCCGATGACGTCGATGCCGGGGGCCGAGAGGTGCGCGAGGTAGCGCAGCGCGGGCAGGGTGACGGCACGGTGCGGGTCGTTGGCGAGCAGTGGCCGGCCGGTGGCGGTGCGGAACGGGGCGATCACCCAGTTGTTGCTGCCGTCCGGGCCCTGGCGCGGCCCGCCGTCCTCCCACGGCGGGGTGGTGGCCAGCCGGTAGACCCGCAGCACGTCGTCGGGAATGACGGACAGATCCAGGCCCTCCGGCACGCGCAGGGTGTGCGCGGGCTCCCGGGCCCGGCGCAGGTCCTCGACAGCCGGACCGTGGTCGCGCAGGGTCAGCGCGCGGGCGACCTCCTGCTCCAGGTTGTAGTACAGGCCGTGGCTGCGGATGCGGGCCACGTCGGCGGGGTCCCAGTAGGCGGGCTGGTGGCCGAGCAGCCCGAACTCGGGCGGCAGGTGCGCCGGGTCGGTCCGGCAAAGCGCTACGTACGCGTTGATGCCGCGCACGAAAGCGCTGGTGATGCGCTCCGTGTCCGGTCCGTAGGCGGCCCATTCGGCAGCCATGTCACCGCGGTAGAGGAAGAGCCGGGCCGCCCGGTCGTGTTCCAGGCAGCTCTCGCCGAACACCTCGGAGAGCAGGCCGAGGCCGCGCCGCCGCCACAGGTCGATCTGGAAGAGGCGGTCCCGGGCGGCGTTGAAGCCCTGGGCGAGGAACAGGTCGTCCTGGGAGGCGGCGTACAGGTGCGGGACGCCCCAGCGGTCGACGCGGATCTCGACGGGCGCGGCCAGACCGGGGACGTCGTAGGCCGTGGTGTGCGGTGACATGTGACTCCGTGGTCCGTGGGGTGCGGTACGCCGGTTCGCCGGCCGGTCTCAGAGCGGCGGCTCGAACCGGCCGTCGACCGCCGTCCAGCCGCCGTCGACCGCCAGCACGCTCCCGGTGACGAACGTGGACGCGTCCGAGACGAGGTAGGCGACGGCGCCCGCGATCTCGTCGGCGCGGGCCCACCGCCGCAGCGCGGACGCCTGGGCGTATGCGTCGTACCACTGCGGGTCGGCGGCGATCTGGTCGGTGAGCGGGGTACGGACCACGCCGGGCGCCACCGCGTTGAACCGGACGCCGCGCGGCCCCCACTCCGCCGCGGCCGTCCGCAGGAACTGCACCAGCCCGGCCTTCGAGGCGGCGTACACGCTCTGCCCCGGCTCGACCTGGAAGGCGCGCATCGAGGCCAGGCCGACCACGCTGCCCCGGCCGCGCTCGGCCATGGCCGGGGCGACGGCCCGGACGAGGGTGAAGACGGCCCGCAGGTTGAGCGCCACGACCCGGTCGAAGTCGGCGGCGGTGTAGTCGGTGATCCGCTTGCGCACGTTGACGCCGACGGTGACGACCAGGCCGTCCAGGGCCCCCCACCGGTCCACCGCGGCCCGTACCGCGTCCTCGTCCAGGACGTCGAGGGGGCAGGCCGTCGCGGTGCCGGTGCGGCTGCCGGGGGCCGGCGGCTCGGCCGCAGCGGCCTCCGCCGCCGCGGCGGCACCGGCCGCGTCCAGATCGGCGACGATCACCTCGGCGCCGTGCGCGGCCAGGGCGCGCACGGCCTCCCGGCCGATGCCCCCGGCACCGCCCACGACCGCGACGCGCCGCCCGTCCAGGCGGAACAGCTTCGCGTACTCGACCGTCCGGCCGGCCGCGTCCTCCATGGTCCACCCCTTCACTCGGTATGCCTCATGGCCCGGCTCCCCTGGACCCGCCGACCGCTTCCCGTCGCCCTCGCTTCCCCGCTCCCCCGCTCCCCCGCTCCCCGTCACGGGCGGATCACGGCCATCCGCGTGACCGTCAGTTCCTCGATCGCGAAGCGCGGTCCCTCCCGGCCGATCCCCGAGTCCTTGACGCCGCCGTACGGGGCCACGTCACTCCGGTAGCCGGGAACCTCGTTGATCACCACGCCGCCGACGTCGAGCGCGTCCAGCGCCCGGAACGCGGCGTCCAGGCCGCGGGTGAACACGGCCGCGTGCAGCCCGTACCGCCCGGCGTTCACCAGGTCGTACGCCGCCTCCAGATCCGGCACCGTACGCAGCGCGACGACCGGCCCGAAGATCTCCTCGTCCCACGCGGGCTGACCGTCCGGCACGTCCGCCAGCAGGGTCGGCGTCAGGCAGCGGCCGGTGCGGGTGCCGCCCGCCACCAGCCGGGCGCCCGCCGCGCGGGCCCGGTCGATCCAGGACAGCACCCGTTCGGTGGCAGCCTCGTCGATCAGGGCGGCGACCCGGGTCTCCTCCGCGCGCGGATCGCCGACGACGATGCCGGGCAGCCGCTCGGCGATCCGGCGCTCCAGTTCCGCGGCGATCTCCGCGACGGCGATCACGCGCTGTACGGCGATGCACGCCTGGCCGGAGGCGTAGTAGCCGCCGCGGGCCACCGCGTCGGCGGCGGCGTCGAGGTCGGCGTCCGCGGCGACCACGAGCGCCGCGTTGGAGCCGAGTTCCAGCACCACCTTGCGGGGCGCGGCGTCCCGGGCGATGCGGTGGCCGACGGCCGCAGAGCCGGTGAAGGAGACCGCCGCGACCTCGGGGTGCGTGGTCAGGGTGCGGCCCACCGCCGCGTCGCCGGTGACCAGCTGGACGGCCCCGGCGGGCGCGCAGGCCGCGGCGAGCCGTTCCCGTACGAGGTGGACCAGCCACCGGGTGGCCAGCGGTGTGGCCGGGGCCGGCTTGACGATCACCGGGCAGCCGGCCGCGAGCGCCGGGGCGATCTTGTGGGAGGCCAGCATCATCGGATAGTTGAAGCCCGCGATGGCGGCCACCACGCCGATCGGGCGCCGGGTCCAGAAGCCGACCATGCCGTCGCCGGAGGGCAGCAGGTCCAGGGGCACCGTCTCGCCGTGGATGTGCAGCACTGCATCGGCGGCGGCCTGCCAAGTGGCCACCGCCCGCCGTACCTCGGTACGGCAGTCGGTACGCGGCTTGCCGGTCTCCCGTACGAGCAGGTCCTCCATCGGGCCGGCGATCCCCTCCAGGTCCGCCGCCACGCCGCCGAGCACCTGGCGCCGTACGCGCGAGGCCAGTTCCGCGACGCGGGGGCGGACGGCCGCCGCGTGTTCGACGGCCCGGCGGGCGAGGGCCGCGTCGCCGAGCGGTGCCGTGGCGAACTCGGTGCCGTCGTACGGGAAGACCACCGGGGCGGTCCGGGCGGTGGGCACCCAGCCGTCGCCCACCGGGAGGCCCGGGGGCACCGTGTCGCGGCCGTCCGGAAGGGTCATGCGGCGTCACCGCCTACGGGGTGGGTCCCGCCCCCGGTGAGGAAGTGGCGCGCCGCCGCGGCGTAGACCCGGGCGTACTCGCCGATCTCGCGCACCTCGACGTACTCGTCCTTCTGGTGGGCGATCCATTTGCCGCCCGGCCCGTAGACGACGGTCGCCAGGCCCGCGTCGCGGGTCAGGATCGTCCCGTCGGTCGTACCGGGGACCGCGCCGAAGGGCGGGGCGCTGCCGTGCACCTGCCGGTGACCGGCCACCAGCGCCCTGACGACCGGGTGGTCGGCGGCCGTCTCGATGGCCGGCCGGTCGTCGACGACGGTCAGCCCGACGGTGACGCCCGCGCCCGCCGCGGCGGCCTCGGCCGCCTGCCGGATGTGCTCGGTCAGCTCGGCGTGGTCGGTGCCGGGGACCGTCCGGACGTCGATGCCGAGCAGGCCGTGGGCGGGGATGACGTTGAGCTGGTCGGGGTCGCCGGCGTGCAGCACGGTCGGGGTGACGGTCACCGTTCCGGCGTGCGGGTGGGTCCCGTACCGCCGTACGGCCCACTCCTCGGCCCCGGCGAGGGCGGCGATGATCCGCGCGGCGGCGACGAGCGGGTTACGGCCCTCCTGGGGCATCGCGCCGTGCGCCATCACCCCGTGCAGCGAGAGCCGGAGGCGGATGCCGCCGCGGGCCGAGGTGCACACCTCGTGGCCCTCCGGCTCGCAGACGATGACGCCGTCCACCCCGGCGGCCGTCGGGGAGGCGGCGAACGCCTTGGCGCCGAGCATCAGTCCCTCCTCGTCGCACAGCACGCCGACGACGATCCGGCCGGGGAAGGGGCCGGCCTGCTGGACCGCCCGCGCCCCGTAGATCATGGCCGCCACCCCGGACTTCATGTCGGCGGCGCCCCGGCCCCACAGTCTGCCGTCGCGGATGTGGGCACCGTACGGATCGACGGACCAGGTGTCCGGGTCGCCCTCGGTGACGACGTCGGTGTGCCCCTCGAACATCAGGGTGCGGCCGGGTCCGCCGCCGCCCTCGACGACCGCGACGACGTTGGGGCGCCCGGGAGCCACCTCGGTCACCTCGTGCGGCCAGCCGAAGGCGGTGAAGAGCCGGGAGACCAGCTCGGCGGCGGACTGTTCGACGGCGGTGGCGCCGGTGGCGTTGACGGTCCGCAGCCGGACGAGGTCCTGCGTGAGGGCCACGGCGGCCGCCGCGTCGACTTCCGGCACTTCCGGCGGGCCGGTACGGGCGGCGCCGGTGTCCGGCTCCGGCGACACGGCACTCGGGCTGCTGTGCACGGCACCCTCCAACGCCCCCGCACACGAGGCCGGGAGATCGGTCCGACCAGACGGTCCCCCCGTACTGTGCTGGCATGCTCGCGCACGGGTCAAGAGGGGCACGACGGGGCAAGCGGGACGGAATTCCGGCAGCGCTTCACGGAGCGACCGGGCTCCGAGGCCCGGGGTGGTGCGGGCGTCGGCCTCTGCCGCCGCGCCCGCACCTGGTGACGGGTGGTCAGCCCGGCACGTCTTCAGGAGCACAGCGGTAGAGGCTCTGCCCCGCACCGGCCCCGGGGTGCTGTCCGGTCCCGGCCTGCTGCCGGGCCCCGCTCCCCTTCCCCGATCCGGCCTCCGCCTTCCCGCCGTACGCCGCCGGATCGACCTTCTCGCACGCCGAGCGCACCCACCGGTTGATCCGTGCCGTCTCCGACCCGCCCGTGTCGCTCCGGTTGCCGACGAGCGCGAAGCGCAGCTTCCCGGACGCGACCAGCCGCTGGTACGCGTCGAGGGTGACCGGCTCGGTCCCCGCCGCGAACCCGCCGAGCGGCAGGACGGCGGCCCCGCCGAGGCGGATGTACGGCTCGGCGGAGAGCAGCGCGGCGGAGAAGGTGTACTCGGCGCTCCCCTTGCGCCGTTCCACGTAGTCGAGGATCTTGCGCTGGGCGTCCGTCAGCTGGGCGGGGGTGCCGAGGGTGACGTCCTGCGGGCCCGCGGAGGCCGAGTGGGCCGAGCCGGTGTACCGCGGGTCCAGTACGGACAGCGACCAGGTGGCGGGGGCCGCCGCCATCGTGACGCAGCCCGCGATCAGCCCGGCGGCCCCGACGCGGCGCAACCGGGCCCGGGGCCGGGCACCTGGCGGGGCGTCACCTGCCTCCGGCCCGTCCTTCTCCATGCGCCGTGCGCGGAAGCCGCCGTACGCCAGCAGTCCGAGCGTGGCGAGTGCGGACACGACGATCAAGGGGATCAGCCACGGCACCCAGTCGGCGTGCCCGGAGACGAGGTGGACGGCCCAGGCCGCCTGGGCGGCGACGGTGAGGGGCAGCGCCCACGGCCGGAGCCGCCCGGCCCCGGTTCCGGTCCCCTTGCGGTAGGCGCGCCACAACGTGACGACCCCGGCGGCGGACAGTGCGGCCAGGCCGGGCGCCAGGGCGGCCATGTACGTGGCGTGCGGGACGTTGATGGCGCTCATGACCGCCGCCGCCGTCAGCAGCCAGCCGCCCCACAGGAGGTAGCCGCCGCGTACCGGGTCCGTACGGGGCTGTTTGCGGCGGGTGACGAAGCCGAGGACGAGCGCGCACAGCGCGAGCGGGAAGAGCCAGCCGATCTGCTGCGCGAGCGGCGCGCGGAAGAGCTTGAGCCAGCCGCTGGTGGGGGCGCCCACCGCGAGCTGCGACCCGTCACCGGCCGGTGCCTGCCGGATGCCCTGCGCCTGCCCGGAGCCGGACGCGGCGCTCCCGGACCTGTCCTGGCCGGATGCGCTCGCCGGGGGGCGTGCGGCGGTGCCCGTACCGGCGCGGGCGCCGGACTGCGCACCGCCTTGGGCGCCGGCGCCTCCTCCCGTCCCGGACTTCGCGGTGGACGCGCCCGCCTGCACACTGTTGGCGGCGTCCATGTTCCAGCCGGAGTCGAGCCGGTCGAAGCCGTTGTAGCCGAACACCATCGACAGGGCGCTGTTGTCGCGCGACCCGTCCACATACGGCCGCGAGTCCCGCGGTACGACGGTCATCAGCAGGACCCAGGAGAACGAGACGGCGCACAGCACGGCACCCGCGGTCAGCAGGTGGCCCAGCCGTTTGCGCAGTGCCGCCGGCGAGACCGCGAAGTAGGCGACGGCCAGCGCCGGCACGATGATCCACGCCTGCATCATCGCCGCCTGGAAGGCCAGCCCCACCCAGACCGCCGCCAGCAGCAGCGGCCGCAGCCGGCCGCTGGACATCGCCCGCGCGCACTGGTCGGCGGCCAGCACCAGGCACATGGTCAGCGGCGCCTCCAGCAGCGCGTGCCCGAACATCGACGCCACCACCGGGGTGAGCGTCAGCACGCCGGCCGCGAGCAGTCCGGCCGCCGGGCCGCGCCAGCACCGTACGGTCCGGTGGATGACCAGGACGGAGACGACGCCCTCGACGCACTGCGGGAGCGTCAGCGCCCAGTTGCTGAAGCCGAAGATCCGCGCGGACAGCGCCTGCGGCCACAGGAATCCGCCGATCTTGTCCAGCGTGACCGTGGAACCGGGGTCGAAGGCGGTGAACAGGAACGCCTTCCAGCTCTCCGACATGCTGCGGACGGCGGCGGCGTAGTAGCCGGCGTAGTCGCTGCCGGTGATGTTCCAGGCGTACAGCAGGGCCGCGAGGGCGGCGATGCCCAGGAGTGCGGGCCGGTCCCAGCGCGGCCGGTCCGCGGGCGGGTGCCAGAACTGCCAGCGGGGGCGCTGTGGTCGGAGCGCGCAGGGCCGGTCCACGAACGTTGTGGCGGACATGGGGTCACTCCCGTGAACGGTGGGTGGTCGGGGCACCGCAGGGCGACGGCGGGTGCCCGGCGCGGGCGCGACCGGGCGGGTGCCGCCGTGGGCGGCACCTTCGGTCCGGCAGCCGCGCGCCGGAGCCGGTATTCGGGGGATCAGTGCCTCACCGGTGACGACGGCAACGGAACAGCGGGACTTCCCGCCGGGAAACGGGTGCGGACGTACGCGATCCCGATGTCACCGCGAGCACGTCACTCCACCGTGTCACGCGAACATGAGAGAAACATGAGCCCAGGAAGCGGAATGTCGAATCCTGCTGCGTCCAGCACCTTTTTGGACAATTCCTCAGGTGGCAATCGGGTGCGTGACGGGGCGGGAATTCCCGCCTTGCCGAAACGCTTCCTCCCGCCTGCCGGAGCGTGTGGCCACCCGCCCCGGCCTGCGCTTCCGTTCACCGGCCGGCTTCGGGCCGACCCGACTCCCCTGCCCGGCCCGCCCACCACCTGCCGGTATCCGGTAGCCGTTCGACGGGCCCGTCCGCGAAAGGCCGGACAAAGGATGGCCGATATCGTCTCCTCACAGCGGGGGAATAACACTCGCACAGGAATTTCACAGCCGAGTTAATCCGCACGTCGTACGCGGCCGGCCGGACCGGCCGAAGGGAAGGCCGTCCGCGACCGTACCGCCGGCCGTCGGACGGAATACCGGGGGCACGCCGCGCGGGTGCGGGAACGTATCTTCTGCTCGTCATCAGCGCGGGGGCTTCTCGGGACGGACGGGCGGCGGACCGCAACCCGGGCGGGCGCCCGCGGGTTGGATCCGGTCATGGACGCTGCTGCACAGAGCCACGGACATCCGCGACCTCCTGCGCACGGTACGCACCGGACGTACCGGCCCGGCCCGGCGCACCCCCGCGGGCGGGCGCCGGACGGCAGCACCCCGATCTACGACCAGCTGCTCAGGGAATGGGGCACCGGCGCGCTCCGGCCCGCCCCCGCCTGGCCGTCGGAGGAGTGGCGGACCGGGAAGAACACGCACGCGGACGATGTTGTGCCCGGTGAAGTCCGTCCGCGACCGCGGTCCCGTAACGAGGAGCCCGAACGTGAGCCTGTACGACATCCCCCTGCGCACCCTGAACGGTGAGCCCGCCTCGCTGGCCGACCACCGGGGCAAGGCCCTCCTGGTCGTCAACGTGGCGTCCAAGTGCGGTCTGACGCCGCAGTACACCGGCCTGGAGCGGCTCCAGCAGCGGTACGCCGACCGCGGCTTCAGCGTCCTGGGCTTCCCCAGCAACCAGTTCGCGGGCCAGGAACCGGGCAGCGCCGAGGAGATCGCCACGTTCTGCTCGGCCACGTACGGGGTCAGCTTCCCCCTGTTCGAGAAGACGGACGTCAACGGCCCGGACCGGCATCCCCTGTACGCGGAGCTCACCCGCACCGCCGACGGCGCGGGCGAGGCCGGGGACGTGCAGTGGAACTTCGAGAAGTTCCTCATCGATCCCGAAGGCGCGGTCGTGGGACGCTTCCGGCCCCGGACCGAGCCCGAGGCGGCGGAGCTGACGGAGGCGATCGAGGCGGCGCTGCCCGCCTGACGGAGGTGACCGGGGCGGCGCCGGGCGTCTGACGGCGGGTCAGGCGACGGTGCTGTCCGCGGAGGCGCCCGGAGCGGCCCGGCGCCCGGCTTCCTCGGGGTGCGGGCGCGTACAGGGGCAGCCGTCGTCCGTCGGGTTCCCGGCGCCGGGCTCCCCGGTGGGCCCGAAATACGCGTCCGCGCCCAGGCCGAGGCAGAGGTCGAAGGCGGACAGCAGGCCGGTCAGCCGCAGCAGGCGCAGCACGCTCGGGCTCTCGGCGACACCGGCCAGGCGCAGCCGGCCCGCCTTGGCCTCCGTACGCCGCCTGGTGCGGCACAGCATCGAGAGGCCGCAGCAGTCGATGAACGTCACATGCCGCAGGTCGAGCACGAGGTCGGGCCGGTGCGCACCGGTGATCTCGTCGAGCCGCGTGCGCAACCCGGTCGCCGCGAGAATGTCCACTTCTCCGCTCAGCTCCACCACCGTGGTCGCGCCCACCACACGCTCCCGGCTCGCGAAACTCCACCCCTGGTTCACCATGGCCGTCCCCACCTTCGTACCCGGGCGCGGGACGCCGTCGTGCGCCGTCGGCGGAGACGTACGGAAGTTGGGGGACTCGCCCGGTCACGGCCCGGGCGGCGACGACCACCGTCGGCGTGCGGCATCCGCGCGTGCCAGCCTCCGGCGGGGTCCGGGTCGTCGGCTGTGCCCTCACGTGTCTACGGCTTACCCGCTGGCAGCGGCCTCAGTCCGGACGGCACATACGTAGAGAAGTTGTCTCGAACTCATGCCCCGCGGCCGGTCGGTGGACGCTTCTTCCTCTGCGTCCCGCGCATGTGACGGCGGACCCGGCACCCGGCATGTGCCCGCTGAACCGGTCATCGGGCGGAAAGGGCCGCGGCGCGGCGGCGGCCGGGGCATGAAGGACCGGTTTCGCGCGGCCTCCACTCCTGAGTGTCGGCCGAACGGCCGGGCGATTTCCGGACACTACTGGTCCGGCGTCGTCCGGCCCTACACACCGATGAGCTGCAACGCCCCCCACAGCGCCAGCGTCGACAGAACCAGCCCCGCCGGGACGGTCAGCAGGCCGAGCCGGGTGAAGGTGCCCAGGTCCGGCGCGTTGCCGCGGCCCTGGAGGATGCGCCGCCACAGGAGCGTGGCCAGCGAGCCGACGTAGGTCAGGTTCGGGCCGAGGTTCACGCCGATCAGCACCGCGAGCACGGGACCGGCGCCGCCGTGCGCCGCGACCGGCAGCAGCGCCAGGACCGCGGGCAGATTGTTGATGACGTTGGCGAGGAGCGCGGCGAACGCGGCCACGCCGAGCAGCGCGGGCAGCGAGGCGCCCGCGGGCAGCAGCCGGTCGACGGCGTGGCCGAGGCCGTTGTCCACGACCGCCTCCACCACGATGCCCAGGGCCAGCACGAAGAGGCAGAAGTACGGTTTGGCCGCTCCCACGATGCCGGTCACGGTGGTCTCCCGGCGCGCGAGCGCGCGTATCCCGAGGACCAGTATGCCGGCCAGCGCCGCCCAGGCGGGATTCAGCCCGGCGAACGAGGTCACCACGAATCCCGCGAGGGTGAGCGAGAGGACCACGAGCGCGAAGACGGGCAGCGGCGGGGCGGGGGCCGGAGCCGGGTCCGGGACCGGGTTCGGCGACGCCGCGCGGCCGTCCACGCGCGGCTCCTGCGCGGCTCCTCCCCCGCTTGCGGCCCCGCGCGGCTCCCCCGCGGCTCCTCCCCCGTCACCGCCTCCGGCGTCCGCCGCCAGTTCCGCCCCGAAGAACCGCCGGAACACCAGGTACTCGAAGAGCACCGCCACCACCCACGGCAGCGCCATCAGGGCCGCGAACCGCGTGAAGGACAGCCCCGCCGCGCCGAGCGCCAGCAGGTTGGTGAGGTTGGAGACGGGCAACAGCAGCGAGGCGGAGTTCGCCAGGTGGGCGCAGGCGTACAGGTGCGGCCGGGCGCGGGCACCGGCGTGCGCGGCGGTGGCCATGATCACTGGCGTCAGCAGCACCACCGTCGCGTCCAGACTGAGCACGGCGGTGACCGCCGCGGCGAGCACGAAGACGCCGGCCAGCAGGAGCCGGGGCCGCCCCGCGCAGCGCCGTGCCAGGGCCGCGCCGGCCGCCTCGAAGAGCCCTTCCCGTGCGCACAGGTGGGCCAGCACCAGGACGGCGGCCAGGAAGCCGACGACCGGCAGCAGGGTGTGCACCTGACGCCAGGCGGCGGCCGGCGACACCGCGCCGGCCAGCACGAGCAGGCCCGCCGCCGGTACGGCCACCACCGCCTCGGGGGCGCCTCCCGGCCTCCGTACGGCGAAGACGAGGACGCAGACCAGCAGCAGGAGGGAGAGGATCTCGGCAACGGCGGTACTCACCCCCGCAAACTACAAGGGGCCGTTCCGCAACCCGATATCGCCCCACTTAGGGTGGATTCGTACCACCCTGCATGCGTACCGCCCCGCACTCATCCCACCCCGCCTTAGCGTCACCCCGCATGTGCCGCTCGGCATGCGGCCCCGGCACCCCGCCGACCCTTCGCCCCCTCGCAGCCCGCCCCCTCCCAACAGCCGCCCCTCCTCCGAAAGGAGCCCCGGCCATGCCGACACCGGCCGAGCACGATTCCGGGATCACCCTGCACCCGCTGCGGCCCGCGCACCTTCCGGCCGTGCTGGAGCTGGGCGACCGGGTGTACGACACCGACGCGATGCCGTACACCGCCTGGTCGCTGACCGCCGTCGCCACCCACCTCGACGCATCCGTACCCGCCTGCCGGGTGGCCATGGCCGGTGACCGGCTCGCCGGGTTCGTGCTCGGCTCGATGACCTTCGAACAGCGCGAGGACTGGGGTTACCTGGAGTGGATCGCGGTGGACCCGGACTTCCAGGGGCGCGGGGTGGCCGGCCGGCTGGTCCAGGACTGCTGCGCCGTGCTGACCGGGGCGGGCGCCTCGTCCGTGGTCACCGACGTGGAGGTGACCAACACGGCGTCGGCCGCGCTGATGCGCCGCAACGGTTTCACCGAAGGCGTCACCGTCACCCTGTTCGTACGGCCCGGCACCGGCTCGGCCCCGCACCGCGGCGGCATCTCCCTCCCCCACTTCGCCCGCACCGGCCGCCCCCGCCCCACCCACCGCGCCACCGACGGGCCGGGACGGCACGCCTAGGCGGCGCTCCGCGGGCGGCGGCCGCGCCGGCCCCTCGGAGGTTCCTGCCCGGCCGACCGGCCCCGCCCCGGTTTCACCCGGTCGCAGGAAGCACCCGGCGGGCGCGGTGGCGGGCCGCGCCGCCGCGTGCCAGCGTGGCCGGGAGCCGACACAGCTGCCGACAGAGGCGAGGACGCGTCATGGAACGACCCAGAGTCCTGATCGTGGGCGGCGGCTTCGCCGGAGTGGAGTGCGCGCGGGGCCTGGAGCACGGCCTGTCCGCCGAGACGGCCGAGATCGTGCTGGTCACGCCCAACAACTACGAGCTGTACCTGCCGCTGCTGCCGCACGTCGCCGCCGGCGTGGTCACCCCGCAGTCGATCGCCCCCTCCCTGCGCCGCATCCTGCGCCGGACGCGCCTGGTGCCCGGCGGGGTCATCGGCATCGACACCGCGGCGAAGGTCTGCGTCGTACGGCTGATCACGGGTGAGATCACCGACGTCCGCTACGACCGCCTGGTGCTGACGCCGGGCAGCATCACCCGTACGTTCGACATCCCCGGGCTGACGGAGCACGCCCGGGGCATGAAGACGCTGGCCGAGGCGGCGTACATCCGGGACCACGTCATCGCCCAGCTCGACATCGCCGCCGCCTCCACGGACCCGGACGAGCGGGCGGCGCGGCTCCAGTTCGTCGTCGTGGGCGGCGGGTACGCGGGCACGGAGACCGTCGCGTACCTCCAGCGGCTGACCAACGCGGCCGTCCGGCGCTACCCGCGCCTGGACCCGACACAGATCAAGTGGCACCTCATCGACATCGCGCCGAAGCTGATGCCCGAACTGGGCGAGCGGCTCGGGCAGAAGGCGCTGGAGCTGATGCGGCGGCGCGGCACGGAGGTGTCGCTCGGCGTCTCGGTCGCCGAGGTCACCGAGGACACCGTGGAGTTCACGGACGGGCGGGTGCTGCCGTGCCGGACGCTGATCTGGACCGCGGGCGTGGCGGCCAGTCCGCTCATCGGCACCCTCGGGGCGGAGACCGTACGGGGCCGGCTCGTCGTCGATGCCGATCTGACCGTACCGGGCATGCCGGACGTGCTGGCCTGCGGTGACGCCGCGGCCGTACCGGACCTGACGAAGGGCGCGGGCGCGGTCTGCCCGCCCACCGCGCAGCACGCCCAGCGGCAGGGCAAGCAGGCCGCCCGCAACATCATCGCCGGGCTGCGCGGGGCGCCGCTGACGCCGTACCGGCACAAGGACCTCGGTCTGGTCGTGGACCTCGGCGGCATCGACGCGGTGTCCAAGCCGCTGGGGTACGAGCTGACCGGGCTGCCCGCCCAGGTGGCGGCGCGCGGCTACCACCTGCTGGCGCTGCGCACCGGCGTCGCCAGGTTCCGTACCGTCGCGAACTGGCTGATCAACGCCACCGCCGGGGACGACTTCGTACGGACCGGCTTCCAGGCCGAGAAGCCCGCGACGCTGCGCGACTTCGAGCGCACGGATGTGTATCTGTCGCCGGAGGACGTACGGGAGCGGCTGGCGGCGCACGGAACCGGCTGAGCGCGGGAGCGCACGCCGGGCAGATCGGTGGCGAGGGGGCGGGTCAGCGGCTGACGCGCCCCTCCCCGGCCCCGGTTCCGGAGCCGTCCGCCTCCTCGGCCTCCGCCGCGTCCGGCAGGTCGCGCGCGCCGAGCCGCAGGTGCTCGATGTGGTAGACGGCCTCGTCGAGGAGCTGGGCGACGTGGTTGTCGTAGAGGCTGTAGACGATCCGGCGGCCCCGGCGGGATCCGGTGACCAGGCCGAGCGCCCGCAGCAGCCGCAGCTGGTGGGAGACCGCGGACTGCTCCATGCCGACCGCGTCGGCCAGCTCGCCCACCGGGCAGGGCCCCTGCCGCAGCCGGGTGAGGATCATCAGCCGCGACGGCGTGGCCAGCGCCTGGAGGGTGGCGGCGATGGTCGCGGCGGCGTCCGCGTCCAGATGCGCTGCCGGTGTGGTCCTGCCGTCGACTCCGTGTCCCATGCGCCTCATCGTATCTTCGGCAATACTTGAAGACGTCTTCATGTGTTCGGTTATGGTGTGCGGGTCCCGCCCCCTCCCCGCCCCGAGGTACCGATGACGTCCACGTCCAGTCACGGCCGTACCCACCTGCCACCGGCCGCCCCGGCCGACGCCCCCGTCCCCGCCCCCGGTCCGGTCTCCCCGCCTCCCCCGCCCCGCCCGCGCCGCGGCCGGCTCCTCGCCCTGCCCGAGGTGCGCTGGGCCGCCCTCGCCGCGCTCACCTTCCTCCTGGCCTTCCCCCTCGACCTGATGGGCGCCCCGGCCTGGACATGGGGGCCGCTGTACGCGGTGTGTTACGCGGCGGGCGGCTGGGAGCCCGGCCTCGCGGGCCTCCAGGCGCTGCGCGAACGGACCCTGGACGTCGATCTGCTGATGGTCGTGGCGGCGGTCGGCGCGGCGGCGATCGGGCAGTACCTGGACGGCGGCCTGCTGATCGTGATCTTCGCGGTCTCCGGCGCGCTGGAAGCCCTGGCCACCCGGCGCACCGAGGACTCCGTGCGCGGCCTGCTCGACCTCGCGCCGTCCACCGCCGTACGGCTGACGACGGACGGCCGGGAGGAGACCGTCGAGGCCGCCGCGCTGCGGGTGGGCGAGACCGTGTTCGTCCGCCCCGGGGAGCGGCTGCCCGCCGACGGCACGGTGCTGGCCGGCGCGAGCGAAGTGGACCAGGCAACCATCACCGGTGAGCCGCTGCCGGTGGACAAGGCCGCGGGCGACGAGGTGTTCGCCGGGACACTGAACGGCACCGGCGCGCTGCGGGTACGGGTCGGCAAGGACGCCTCCGAGTCGGCGATCGCCCGGATCGTGGCGATGGTCGAGGAGGCGGGCCGGACCAAGGCGCGCACCCAGGTCCTCATCGAGAAGGTGGAGCAGCGGTACTCCACCGCGGTGGTGCTGGTGACCCTGGCGCTCGTCATCCTGCCGCCGGTCTTCGGCGCGGACTTCACCACGTCCCTGCTGCGGGCGATGACCTTCATGATCGTGGCGTCGCCGTGCGCGGTCGTCCTGGCCACCATGCCGCCGCTGCTGTCCGCGATCGCCACCGCCGGGCGGCACGGCGTCCTGGTCAAGTCGGCCGTGGCGATGGAACGGCTGGGGGCCGTGACGCGGGTCGCGATGGACAAGACGGGCACCCTCACCGAGGGCGCGCCGCGGGTCGCCGGAGTGCGCGCGCTGGGCGGCGCGGACGAGCGGCAGGCGCTCGCGCTCGCCGCCGCGGCGGAGCTGCCCAGCGAGCATCCCCTCGCCCGCGCCGTGGTCGCCGCCGCGCGGGAGCGTGGTCTGCGGGTGTCCGGCGCGGACGGATTCACGTCTGTGCCGGGCCGGGGCGTACGCGCCGTGGTGGAGGGGAGCGTCGTACAGGTCGGCAGCCCGGTGGCGCTCCTGAGCGCGGAGGCGCCGGGAAGCACCGACGGGCTCGCGGAAGAACTGTGGCGCGAGGCGCGCGCGGGCGCGGAGGAGGTGGCCGCCGCCGGTCACACGGCGGTGGCCGTGCTGGCGGACGCCCGGCCCGTCGCCGTACTGGCCGTGACCGACCGGCTGCGCCCCGGCGCTCCCGCGGCCGTGTCCCGCCTGCACCGCCTGACCGGCACCGGAGTGACCCTGCTGACCGGTGACAACGCGCGCGCCGCCGCCCGTACCGCCGAGGAGTGCGCCATCACGGACGTGCGGGCAGGCCTGCTGCCGCAGGACAAGGTGACCGCGGTACGCGCCTGGCAGGACGGCGGGGAAAAGGTGCTGGTGGTGGGCGACGGTGTGAACGACGCGCCCGCGCTGGCAGCCGCGCACAGCGGCGTCGCCATGGGCCGGGTGGGCTCCGACCTGGCGCTGGAGACGGCCGACGCGGTGGTGGTGCGCGACGAGACCGGGGCAGTGCCCACCGTCGTCGCCCTCTCGCGCCGGGCCCGCCGGCTGGTGGTGCAGAACCTGGTCATCGCCTCCGTGTGCATCGGCGCGCTGGTCACCTGGGACCTGGCCGGGCACCTGCCGCTGCCGCTGGGCGTGCTCGGGCACGAGGGCTCGACCGTCCTGGTCGGACTCAACGGGCTGCGACTGCTGCGCGCCGCGGCCTGGCGCCGGGCCGCGGACGCCTGACGAGTGCTCACGCCCGGCGTACGCCGATTCGTACGCCGGTCCGAAGATCGGTCTGTACGCCGGTCCGTACGCCGGGCGCGCACACCACCGGGCGCGCTGCCGGCCGCCGCGCCATCGGGCACCATGCCGTCGGGGCACCACGCCACCCGGCCACACCGCCCCGCCCGGCCACACCGCCCGCCCCAACCAGCCGCACTGTCCCCGGCGTCCCGGCCCCTCCCGGCCCGCCCGGCGCGCCGGCACGGGAATCAGTTGACCTCAACATTGGTTGAGGTCATAGCTTCTGGCATGTCGCCGGGCACCACGGCCCGCGAACGTTTCCCGTGCCGACCACGCTGCCCCGGAGGACCGCGATGGACATGGAAGTCACCGCCTGGCACTCGCTGCACAGCACCATGAACGCGCAGCAGGACCGGCGCCCGTTCTCCCGTACGACGCTGCGGCGCATCGCCGCCTTCGCACGGCCGCACCGCCGCCCGCTGGCCTGGTTCCTGGTGCTGAGCACGGTGACCGCGGTGCTCGCGGTGGTCACCCCGCTGCTCGCCGGCCGGGTGGTGAACAGCATCGTGGGCGGCGCGGCGGCCGACACCGTCCTCGGGCTCTCCGGGCTGATCGCCGTCATCGCGGTGGCGGAGGCGGGCCTGGGCCTGCTGACCCGCTGGCTGTCCGCGAGCCTCGGCGAGGGGCTGATCCTCGACCTGCGGACCACCGTCTACGACCACGTGCAGCGGATGCCGGTCGCCTTCTTCACCCGTACCCGTACGGGCGCCTTGGTCAGCCGGCTGAACAACGATGTGATCGGCGCCCAGCGGGCGTTCAGCGACACGCTGTCCAGTGTGGTCGGCAACATCGTGACGCTGCTGCTGACGCTCGCGGTGATGATGAGCCTGTCCTGGCAGATCACGCTGGCCGCGCTGGTGCTGCTGCCGGTGTTCGTGCTGCCCGCGCGCCGGGTCGGCCGGCAGCTGGCCGGGCTGCGGCGGGAGGCGGCCGACCACAACGCCGCGATGGGCACGCAGATGACCGAACGGTTCTCCGCCCCGGGCGCCACCCTCATCAAGCTGTTCGGCCGCCCGGCCCACGAGTCGGCGGAGTTCGCCGCGCGGGCCCGGCGGGTGCGAGACATCGGGGTCCGCACCGCCATGGTCCAGACGTACTTCGTCACCGCGCTCACCCTCGTCTCCGCCCTCGCACTGGCCGTCGTCTACGGCCTCGGCGGCTTCCTGGCGCTGCGTGGCCACCTCGAAGCGGGCTCCATCGTCTCGCTGGCCCTGCTGCTGACCCGGCTGTACGCACCGCTGACAGCGCTGTCGGGGGCGCACACCGAGGTGATGAGCGCGCTGGTCAGCTTCGAGCGGGTCTTCGAGGTGCTGGACCTCAAGCCGCTGATCGAGCAGAAGCCGGACGCCCGCGCGGTGCCGGACGGCCCGGTCTCGGTGGAGTTCGACTCCGTGCGCTTCGGCTACCCGTCCGCCGACAAGGTCTCCCTGGCCTCCCTCGAAGAGGTGGCGACCCTGGACACCCGAGGCGGCGCCGAGGTGCTGCACGACGTCTCCTTCCGGGCCGAACCGGGCCAGATGGTCGCCCTGGTCGGCTCCTCGGGCGCCGGCAAGTCGACGATCGCGCAGCTGCTGCCGCGGCTGTACGACGCGGACACCGGCGCGGTACGGATCGGCGGCGTGGACGTACGCGACCTGACGGCCGACTCGATCCGCGACACCCTCGGCATGGTGACCCAGGACGGTCACCTCTTCCACGACACCATCCGCGAGAACCTGCGGCTGGCCCGGCCTGATGCGGGCGAGGACGAACTGTGGGACGCGCTGCGCCGCGCCCGGCTGGACGGCCTGATCGCCGCGCTGCCGGACGGCCTGGACACGGTGGTCGGCGAGCGCGGCTACCGGCTCTCCGGCGGCGAACGGCAGCGGCTGACCATCGCCCGCCTCCTGCTGGCCCGGCCGCGCGTGGTGATCTTGGACGAGGCCACCGCCCACCTGGACAACACCTCCGAGGCGGCGGTGCAGGAGGCCCTGGCCGAGGCCCTGGAGGGCCGTACGTCCGTGGTCATCGCCCACCGGCTGACCACCGTACGGGCCGCCGACCTGATCCTGGTGGTCGAGGACGGCCGGATCGTGGAGCGTGGCACGCACGACGCGCTGCTCGCGGCGGGCGGGCGGTACGAAGAGCTGTACCGCACGCAGTTCGCAGACGCGGAGACCTCCCGAGACCGGGCCCTACACGAGGCGGCGGAGCCGACCTCCGTACGCTGACCCGCCCGCCACGGCCCCGCGCCGCCGCCCCGCGCCCGAAGGTCCCCACCGCCCGGTGGGGGGCCTTCGGGTGTCGCGAGGCCCCCGACCGCCTCCCCCGTTCGGCCCGGCCCGCCCGTACCGCCGACACGCCCCGGCCCTTGGCGCGGGTCCCGGCATGCCGAACACTGAGGCGATGACCCAGCGCGTGGAGCACACCACTGTCATGGACCGCCTCGCCATCGACGATCTGGTCACCGGCTACGCGATCGCCGTGGACGACGGCGACTGGGCCGCCTACCGGGCCCTGTTCGCCCCCGAGGGGCGCGCCGACTACCGCTCGGCGGGCGGCATCGCGGGCGACATCGACGCCGTCGCGGACTGGCTGGCCGAGATGCTGCGGCGGTTCCCCGTACGCCAGCACCTGATCGTCAACCGGCGCATCGGCATCGAGCTGCGCGACGGCGGCGCGCCCGGCGACACGGCCACCGTGCAGGCCGACTACCTCAATCCGATGCACCTCGCGGGCCCGCACGACGCGCCGCCCGGGCAGGCCGCGGGCGCCTCGGCCGCCCCCAACCACACGTGCGCCGGCCGCTACGTCTTCGCCGCCCGCCGCGCCGCCGACGGATGGCGGCTGACCGAGGTCGTCGTCCACGAAAAGTGGCGCCAGCTGGTTCCGGCACAAGCCTGAGGGGGCACCAGCTGACCATGATCGGCCGACGCGCGCACACTGGATGCAGCGATCCCCAGGAGAAGCCCGAGGGAGGAGGCGGCATGCGGGTGCCGGCCGGCCGGTGGGAGGGGTGGCTCGCGTCGCCCTGGACGCGCGGCGCCACCGCGGTCGCGGCCGGCGCGCTGCCCGCGCTCGCGTTCCCGGCGCCCGCCCTGTGGTGGCTGGCCTACGTCGCCCTCGTCCCGTGGATCCTGCTGGCGCGCTCGGCCCGTACGAACCGCAGGGCGGTGCTGGACGGCTGGCTGGGCGGCGCCGGCTTCATGCTGGCGGTGCACCACTGGCTGCTGCCGAGCCTGCACGTGTTCATCCTCGTGCTGGCCGCGCTGCTCGGCCTGTTGTGGGCGCCCTGGGGCCTGCTCGTACGGGCGCTGCTGCACGGCACGCCGCGCGCGGCCCGGTGCGCGGCGTCCCTCGTCCTCGTGCCGTCCGGGTGGCTGATGGTCGAACTGGTCAGGTCCTGGGAGTACTTGGGCGGGCCCTGGGGCCTGCTGGGCGCCAGCCAGTGGCAGGTACCGCCCGCCCTGCGGCTCGCCTCGATCGGCGGAGTGTGGCTGCTGAGCCTGCTCATCGTGGCGGTGAACACCGCGCTCGCCGTGCTCGTGGCGGTGCCGCGGGCCCGTGTCCCGGCCGTGGCGGGCCTCCTCGTGTGCGCGGTCGGCGGCGGCGCGGCGTGGCTGTGGGCGCCGGTGCCGCGAGCGGCGGGCTCGGTACGGATCGGCGTCGTCCAGCCGGGCGAGGTCGCGGGCGCCGACGCGCGGATAGCGCGCGGTGAGACGCTGACCCGTTCGCTGGCCGGGCGCGGCGTCCAGCTCGTGGTCTGGGGCGAGAGCAGCGTCAACCGCGACCTGACCCAAAACCCGGCCATGGCGGCCCGGCTCGCCGCGCTCTCCCGGGACGTGGGCGCCGCTCTCCTGGTGAACGTCGACGGTCGGCACGCCGGACAGCCCGGCATCTACAAGAGCTCCGTCCTGGTCGGCGCGCACGGCGCGACCGGCGACCGCTACGACAAGATGCGCCTGGTCCCGTTCGGCGAGTACATCCCGCTGCGCTCCGTACTGGGCTGGGCGACGCACGTCGGCAAGGCCGCCGACCAGAACCGGATGCGCGGCACCCGGCAGGTGCTGATGCCGGTCGGCTCGGCGGGCGGACTCCGCGTGGGGCCGCTGGTCTGCTTCGAGTCGGCGTTCCCCGACATGAGCCGCCAACTGGTACGCGACGGCGCACAGCTGCTGGTCGCGCAGTCCTCCACCTCGACCTTCCAGGACAGCTGGGCGCCCGCACAGCACGCCTCGCTGGCCGCGCTGCGGGCCGCCGAGACCTGGCGGCCGATGGCACACGCCACGCTGACCGGGGTCAGCGCGGTGTACGGGCCGCGGGGCGAGCCGGTGGGCGGCCGGCTCGGCACCGAGCGGGGGGCCGCGGCCGTGTACGACGTGCCGCTGGCCGAGGGCATGAGCCCATACGTGCGCCTGGGCGACTGGGCCCTGTACGGGGCGATGCTGGCGCTCGGGGCGTACGTGGTGGTGGCGGGGGCGCGGGCGCTGCGGTCCCGGCGGGGGACGCACGGGCCGGGACGGAACCGGCGGAAGTCCTGTGCGTCCTCAGGCGCGTGACGCCACCTGCGCCCCCTCAGGTACGCGACCTCACCCCACCTGCGCCAGCGCCTCGTCGACCACCCGCTCGCACAGCTCATGCGTACGCAGCGCGTCCTCGGCCGAGACGTGGCGGCCCGCCCGCACGTCGTCCAGGAAGGCCAGCACGATCTGCTCGATGCCGCGCTGCCGGGCCACCGGCACCCAGTCGCCGCGCCGCCGCACGCTCGGCTGCCCCTTGTGGTCGATGACCTCGGCGAGGTTGACGACCTGGCGCTTGGTGTCCTGACCGGACACGTCGAGGATCTCTTCCGCGGAACCGCTGAGCCGGTTCATGCTGCCGATGGCGCTGAAACCGTCGCCGGACAGGTGCAGCACCACATGGTGCATCAGTCCGTCCCGGATCTTCGCCCGTACGTCGACGTGCTCGACGGTGCCGGGCGCCAGGAACCGCAGCGTGTCGACCACGTGGATGAAGTCGTCCAGGACCAGCGTCCGGGGGTCCTCCGGCAGGCCGATCCGGTTCTTCTGCATCAGGATCAGGTCGCGGGGGTGCTCCAGGCACTGCGCGTACCCCGGCGCGTACCGGCGGTTGAATCCGACCGCCAGGCTGACGCCGCGCTCCTCGGCGAGCCGTACGACGCGCTCGGTGTCCGCCAGTTCGTACGCGATCGGCTTGTCCACGTAGACCGGCACCCCGGCCTCGACGAGACGGGTGACGATCTCCGGATGCGCGGTGGTGGGCGCGTGCACGAACGCCGCGTCCAGCCCGGCGGCGAGCAGCCCGTCGAGGTCGGTGTGGCACCGGTCGGCGGGCAGGCGGTACACGCCGGCGACCCGCTCCAGGGTGGCCGGCGTACGGGTCTGGAGGTGCAGCTCGACACCGGGCTGCGCGCCGAGCACCGGCAGGTACGCCTTCTGTGCGATGTCGCCGAGTCCGATGCAGCCGACCTTCACGAGTAACTCCCTGGGTTGTGGCGCCGCACCGGACGATCTGCCCGGCCGGCCCGGTGCGCCGACCGTGCCGATGGGGCCGCCGGCTCCGGCGCGTGCCGTCGGCCCTGTGACGCGCCGGTCAGCGCGCCGAGTGCGCCGGTGGTGCGCCGGGCGCCCCGGAAGCATACGCGCCGCCCGGGGGCCGCCAGTCGGCGATGCCGTCGAGCGGGCGCAGCGCGAGGTCCGGCGCGAACCGCGCGGTGCAGGCGACGGCGGCCCCGCGCAGCAGGACGGCGGGCACGGACCGCCAGGTGCTGAGGCGGCCGACGCGCTCCGACCGGCGCACGACGTCCGTCGTCCGCGGCAGCCGCTCCCGCGAGTACGCGTCGAGCGCCGCCGCCAGGCCGTCCCGGTCCGACGCGACGCGATGCGCCAGCACGATCGCGTCCTCGATCGCCTGGCAGCCGCCCTGGCCCAGGTTGGGCGTCATCGGGTGCACGGCGTCACCGAGCAGGGCGACCCGGCCACGGCGGCAGGCGGGCAGCGGCCGGGCCTGCGTGCGGACGTCGTGGCGCAGGATGGCAGCCGGGTCGGCGGCGGCCAGGATCTCGGGCACGGGATGGTGCCAGTCGCCGAACCGGCGCAGCAGCTCGCACCGTTCGTCGTCGGGCGCGCGGCCCCCGGGCGGTACGACCGCGGTGGCGTAGGCGTACACCCGGCCGTCGTGCAGCGGCACACTCCCCCACACTCCGCCGCGCCCCCACGTCTCGTGCGCCGCGAACGGGCGGCGGAGCGCCGGGACGACGAGGCGCCAGCTGGTGAACCCGGCGTAACGGGGCTCGGGGTGACCGGAAAAGAGCACGCGGCGGGTGGCGGAGTGGATGCCGTCGGCGGCCACGACGAGGTCGGCGGTGAGGTGGCGGGGGGTGGGGGTGGGCTCGGTGGCGGCGGATGCGGTATGCGCGGTTCCCGCGGAGCCCGCGGAGGCGGACTCGGCGGGCGCGGATCCGGCGGATGGGGTTTCGGCGGGTGGAAATCCGACGGATGGGGTTTCGGCGGGTGGAAATCCGACGGATGGGGTTTCGGCGGGTGGAAATCCGACGGATGGGGTTTCGGCGGGTGGGGCTTCGGCGGGTGGGGCTTCGGCGGGCGCGAAGTCGGCGGGTGGCAGCAGGCGTACCCGGGCCGGGCGGTCCGGCCGCATGGGGTCGCCCGGGTCGGCCACCTCGGCGGGCGCGCCGGTCCGTACGGCCCCCTCGGGCAGCCGCCCGGCGAGCAGGGCGACCAGCTCCGCACGGTGGGCGATCACGACGGGTCCGCCGAAGCGCCGTACGGCCGCGGCGTTGTCCGTACGGGCCAGCCGACGGCCGCGCGGGTGCGGACCTCGCCCTCGGTCTGCCGGCCGGCCATGGCCCGTACGGCGTCCCCCACGCCGATCGTGTCCAGCGCGCGCTGGGCGTTGGGGGCCAGGGCGATACCGGCCCCGACCGGTTCGAGCGAGGCGGCCCGTTCCAGGACGGTGACCTCCCACCCCTGCCGGTGCAGGGCGACGGCGGCGGTGAGTCCACCGATTCCGCCGCCGATGACGATCGCTGTGCGCTGCTGCATGAGCCCTCCCGTGGCACCGGGCGGTCCAGGGGTACGGCGGCACACCGGACCAGCCGCCCACCACCCTGACTACGCCTGTAGTTCCACGCTACTACACGTCCACTACAGCAGTAGTCGGGGCGGTAGGCTCACCTGCCATGACCAGCCATTCCGCGCCCCGCCACGAACGCGTCGCCGACGCCGCCCTGTCCCTGCTCGCCGAGCGCGGACTGCGCGGACTCACCCACCGGGCCGTCGACGAGGCCGCCGGACTGCCGCAGGGCTCCACCTCGAACCTCGCGCGCACCCGCGCGGCCCTGCTGGAAACGGCGGTACGGCGGCTGGCCGAACGGGAGGCGGCCGTCCTCACGCCCCACGAGTTGCCGGACGCGGCGGACGGCGGACCGGCAGCGCTCGCCGAGACCCTGGCCCTCGCCCTGCACCGTTCACTGACCCGCCACCGGGACCTGGTCGTCGCCCGGTACGAACTGGCCCTGGAGGCCACCCGGCGCCCCGAGCTGCGCGCGTACTACGACCGGGCCGGGCAGCGGTTCCGCGAACCGCTGGTGGCGATGCTGGCGGCAGCCGGGTCCGCCACCCCCGAACGGCACGCCCTGAACGTCATCGCCTGGTGTGACGGCATCCTCTTCTCCTGCATCGCCGGACAGTTCCACGCGACGACGCCGACCCTCACGGAACTCCGCACCGGTTTCGGGGAGTTGCTCGCCGGTCTGCTCGGCCACGACCGATCCGGGTCAACGCCGATCTGATCGTTCACTCCTACGGGGCATTCACAAACGGCGCGGTGATCGGCAGAGTTGGCCAGTGTTCCGTATTTCCGCAGCGGCGGCTCTCGCGGTGACGACGGCCGCGGTCGCCACCGGATGTGTCACCGTCGCCCATCGCCCGGCCCCCGAGAGCCTTCTGCCGCGCCCCGCGCTGCCCGCCCCGTCCGTCGAGCCCAACGGCCCGGAGATCACCCAGTCCCCGCGCCGCGAGGAGCCTAGGACGCTGCCGTCCGGGCCGGGTGCGCGGCGTTCCGCACCGGCCGGGTCCACCTCCCCCGGCGGTCGGCGTGCGGAGCAGCCGCGACCGGAACCGGCCGGGAAGAACCGGGCGAAGAAACCGGGGGCGGGCCCGGAATCCCGGGGCAAGCCGAAGCCCGGAGCGGGGACCGGGTCCGGGTCCCGCCGGTTCGGACCGCCCTGGCAGCGCACCAAGGACCGCCGCCCGGCCGCCCCGGCCCCCGGCCTGTGCGCACTGGCCCGGGAATACGGACGCTGGCAGGGCGACGACCACACCGAAGCCCTCTGCCGCCACGTCTACGGAGACTGACCCCCCACACCATCGACACAGCTGCCGCTACCGCCATCACCGTTGCCCTCGGCACCCTTGCCGACACCGACACCGCCGTTGCCCTCAGCACTGCCACTGCCGACACCGACAACGCCGTTGCCCTCAGCACTGCCACTGCCGACACCGACAACGCCGCCATCAGCACTGCCACTGCCCTAGATACCGCGGTCGCCCTCGATACAGCCGTTGCCCTCGGCCCGCCCTCCACCGACGCCCCGGCCTCCATCGACAGCGTCCCCCGTCACACCAGCACCGTACGCATCACTGGCATCGTCCGTATCCCCGTTGCCCTCGGCGCCATCGTGGCCATCAGCCCGCCCTCCACCGATGGCCCTCCCTCGACCGGCGGCCCGGCCACCACCGTCGGCCCGCGCTAACCGTCGGCTCGCGCTCCACCGTCAGTACCGCCTGTGTCATCAGCCTCGTCTGTGTCATCAACATCGCCTGTGCCGACAGCACTACCCGTGGCGACAGCATCCCCCACCGCACCGGCGCCGCACGGCCCATCGCCGTCCCCCGCGCCGCCGACCCCCCTCGCCCCGTTCGCCTCCTTAGCCTCACTCACCTCCTCGCCCCCACCTACCTTCCCACCCCCGCTCGCCTCCCTCACCCCACCCGTACGGTCCGCCCCGGCGTCTCCCCCGCCTCCGTCGGCCACCCGTCCCCTCAGCCGCTCGATCGCCTGTCGTACGTCCCGGCCGTATGCGTCGTCGCCCAGCACGGTCGCCGTCTCGTGGGCCCGGGCGAGCTGGGCGCGGGCCTCGGCCGGCCGGCCGAGGGCGGCGTAGTCGGCGGCGAGGCTCAGGTGCAGCGACGGCAGCAGCGCCGCCACCGCCGGTACCGAACGGCGCGGCAGGTGCCGCTGCGCCGTTTCGAGCGCCCGGAGGTCCCAGCGCAGTTCGTCGGCCGGGTCGTCCTGCGTATCGGCGAGGTAGTGGGCCAGCGTGCAGCGGTGGAACGGATCGCCGTCCGGCCCGACCTCGGCCCACAGCTGCGCCAGGCGGTTGCGGGCCTCCTCCCGGTCGCCGGCCCGGTGCAGCATGACCGCCTGCCCGATGCGGGTCGGGATGCCGCCGCCGACCGCCTCCTCCGCACGCTGCTCGTCCACGCCGCACACTCCCGCGCTCGCCCGCCGCCCCGCACGGCCTGCCTTCCCCCGACGCTAACCGGCGACGGGCGGTGCCGCGCGGCGTGCGCGGCGCTCCGCGGCCTCCCGGATCAGCCCAGGTCGGGAATGCGCCAGTCGATCGGGGTGTGGCCCTGCGCGGCGACCGCCTCGTTTATCCGGGTGAAGGGCCGCGACCCGAAGAACTTCTTCGCCGACAGCGGTGACGGGTGCGCGCCCTCCACCACCGCGTGCCGCTCCGTGTCGATCAGCGGCAGCTTCTTCTTCGCGTAGTTGCCCCAGAGCACGAACACCGCCGGGTCCGGCCGGGAGGCCACGGCCTTTATCACCGCGTCGGTGAACTTCTCCCAGCCCTTGCCCTTGTGGGAGTTGGCCTCGCCCGCCCGCACCGTCAGCACCGCGTTCAGCAGCAGCACGCCCTGCCGGGCCCAGGGCATCAAGTAGCCGTTGTCCGGGACCGGGTGACCCAGTTCCTCCTTCATCTCCTTGTAGATGTTGCGCAGCGACGGCGGCGTCCGGACGCCGGGCCGCACGGAGAAGCACAGCCCGTGCCCCTGGCCCTCGCCGTGGTACGGGTCCTGCCCCAGGATCAGCACCTTCACCTGGTCGTACGGGGTGGCGTCGAGGGCCGCGAAGACCTCCTCGCGGGGCGGGTAGACCGGCCCCTTGGCCCGCTCCTGCTCGACGAACTCGGTGAGCTCCTTGAAGTAGGGCTTCTCCAGCTCCTCTCCGAGGACGCCGCGCCAGGACTCGGGCAGCATGTCGGTCATCACTGAACAACCTCCGGTGTGCGATCCGTTCTCGACAACGAACTTACCGGCGACCACTGACAACGCCCGCACGCCCGCCCACCGCCCGCCCCGCACCCGCTCACACCGTGTCGAGCCGCGCCCGCTGCACCGCGTCCAGTTGCAGGTCCAGCGCCGCCAGGCACTCGTCCAGCTGTGTCACCGAACTCACACCGAGGACGGGGACGACCGGCACCCGGCCTCCCATCAGCCAGGTCAGCACCACCTGGTTCACGGTGGCCCTGGCCTCCGCCGCGACCTCCCGGACGACGCGCAGCCGTGGCACCGACCCGGGGTGGTCGTACCGGTCCGGCAGCGGCTGCTCCGGCCGCGCGTACGCGCCGTGCATCAGCGTCGAGTACCCGAGCAGCGTCAGGTCCTCGTGCGCCTCGGCGTAATCGAGCAGTTCCTCGTCGGTCTCCCGCTGGAGCCCGGAGTCGGCGCCGTACCTCGGCCGCAGGTAGGTGTGCCGCTGCTGGACGGCGCGGTAACCGGGCAGGCCCTGCGCCTCAGCGATGCGGCGGGCCTCGGCGAGCCGCCACGTGGCATGGTTGCTGGCTCCGAGCAGGCCCACCGAGCCGTCCTGCACCAGGCCCGCCAGCGCCCCGACGGTCTCCTCCAGCGGTACGCCCCGGTCCTCGACGTGCGCGTAGTACAGGTCCACCCGGTCCGTGCCGAGCCGGCGCAGACTGCCGTCGATCCCGGCGCGTACGGCCTTCTCCCCCAGGCCCTCCAGGTTGGCGGGCCACTCGGGTCCGCGGGACGGGTCGGGACGCGCGCCGACCTTGGTCGCCAGTACCGTATGGTCCCTGGCGCCCCGGCTTTGCAGCCAGCGCCCGATCAGCAGCTCGCTCTCGTCGCCGGTCGCGCCCGGCACCCAGCAGGCGTAGTTGTTGGCGGTGTCCAGGAAGGTGCCGCCCGCCTCGGCGAAGCGGTCGAGGATGGCGTACGACGTCTTCTCGTCGACGGTGGTGCCGAACGGCAGGGCGCCCAGGCACACGGCGCTGACCGTGGGCCCCCGGCCGCCGTCGAGTGTGCGGTACCGCATGGCGGTCTCCTTCGCGGCGTCGCGTCACGGGTTCCGTACCGGCCCGTGACAGGTGTGGCGCCGGCCCTGTCCGGACCGGCACCACAGACCCTGCCTCTTGGAGTACGCGCGAACGCAAGCCGTCGAGCGATCCCGTACGCGGCGCGCACCACGCCCACGCGGGGCGCGCGCCACCCACCACGCGCTGCCCGCGTACGCGGTTCCGTCCTCAGACGCCCGCGTTGAGGAACAGCCCGCCGTCCACCTGGAGCGTCTGTCCCGTGATCCAGCCGGCCGCGTCGGACAGCAGGAACGCCGCGGCGCCTCCGATGTCCTCCGGGACACCGAGGCGCCCCATCGGGTAACGTGCGGCGGCCTCCTCCTCGCGGTTCTCGTACAGCGCGGCCGCGAACTTGGTCTTGACGACCGCCGGAGCGATGGAGTTGACCCGTACCCCCGGCGCGAACTCGTGCGCGAGCTGGAGCGTCAGGTTGATCATCGCGGCCTTGCTCATGCCGTACGCGCCGATGAAGGGCGAGGCGGAGACGCCCGCGATGGAGGCGATGTTGACGATCGCGCCGCCGTTGTCCTTCTGCCACGCGTGCCAGGTGCGCTGCGCGAAGCCCAGCGCGGAGACGACGTTGGTCTCGAACACCTTGCGGGCGACGTTCAGGTCGAGGTCCGCGACCGGGCCGAAGACCGGGTTCGTACCGGCGTTGTTGACCAGGTAGTCGACACGGCCGAACGCCTCCATGGCCCGCTCGACGGCGACACCCTGGTGGGCCTCGTCGTGGGCCTTGCCCGCGACGCCGATGACACGGTCGGCGCCCAGCGTCTCGACGGCCTCCTTGAGGGCGTCCTCGTTGCGGCCGGTGATGCAGACCTTGTCGCCGCGGGCCACCAGCGCCTTGGCGATGCCGTACCCGATGCCCCGGCTGGCGCCGGTGACCAGCGCCGCCTTGCCGGAGAACGCGGGCAGCGGCTTGTCCTGTGCGGTCATGTCCGTAACCTCCGGCGTCAGTTGAGCGGGCCGCCGGCCACGTACAGGACCTGACCGGAGACAAAACCGGCCGCCTCGCCCGTGAAGAAGGCGATGGCGTTGGCGATGTCCTCGGGCTTGCCGACGCGCTGCACCGGGATCTGGGTGGCGGCAGCGGCCTGGAAGTCCTCGAAGCCCATGCCGACGCGCTCGGCGGTGGCGGCGGTCATGTCCGTGACGATGAACCCGGGCGCGACGGCGTTGGCGGTGACGCCGAACTTGCCGAGTTCGATGGCGAGGGTCTTGGTGAAGCCCTGGAGGCCGGCCTTGGCGGCCGAGTAGTTGACCTGCCCGCGGTTGCCGAGCGCCGAGCTGGAGGAGAGGTTGACGATCCGGCCGAACTTGGCGTCCACCATGTGCTTCTGACAGGCGCGCGACATCAGGAACGCGCCCCGCAGATGCACGTTCATGACCGTGTCCCAGTCGCTGTCGCTCATCTTGAACAGCAGGTTGTCCCGGAGGACGCCCGCGTTGTTGACGAGAACGGTCGGCGCGCCCAGCTCCGCCGCGACCCGCGCGACCGCCGCCTCCACCTGCTCCGCGTCCGAGACGTCACAGCCGACGGCCAGCGCCCGGCCGCCCGCCGACGTGATCTTCTCGACGGTGTCCTTGCAGGCCGCCTCGTCGAGGTCGAGAACGGCCACGGCACGGCCCTCGGCGGCCAGGCGTACCGCGGTGGCCGCGCCGATGCCGCGGGCCGCGCCCGTCACGATGGCTACGCGCTGCTCGGTGGTGGACATGCAGGGTTCTCCTCACCCTCGAAACCTCGATGAGCGGTCCGCCGCACCGCAACCACGGGTGAGCAACCGCTTAGTAGCTTCAGCAGGGCTGACGCTAGAAGCCCGGCCACCCCCTGTCAACGCCTCCCCGGCACTCCGCCGCACTTCAGGACGGCCGCCGCCCCGTTCGCGCCGACGGCCCGCGGCGACCGGACCACCGTTCGGGGCCGCCGCCCCCGTACGGACCGACGGCCGCTCCACTCACCTCACCAGCAGGTCGAGCAGCCGTTCCGCCTCGATCGTCGGGTCGGCGGTCAGCCCGGTGTGCACCGGGCCGGGCTGGACGACGGTGCTGCGCGGCGCGATCAGCCACCGGAAGCGCCGCCCGGCATCGTCGCCCGCAGCCTGCCCGGCACGCTCGCCGCCCACACAGATCCCCTCGACGGCACGCAGCGCCGCCTTGACCCCTTCGACGTCGGCCGTCGCGTCGAGCGCCCGCAGCCGGCCCTCGTCCAGATACGTACGCGCCTCGACGAAGCGCCGGGCGCGGCAGTACACGACCACACCCGCGTTGATCATCTCCCCGCGTTCGACCCGTGGCACGACCTTGAGCAGGGCGTACTCGAACACGTCACGTCCGTTGTGCAGGCCGCTCACTTCACTGCCCTCCGCGGCAACTCGGTCGCCAGCCAGCCCGGTACCCGGGAGGGCCCGTCCTTCGTACGTTCCCCGACGGTGATCCGGTCACCGATCACCGCGGCACGGCCCAGCAGCGCCCGTACGTAGGCGCGGCGCAGCTCGTCCGGCGAGTCGAAGCCGGGCTCGTCCACCAGCCACTCGTCCGGTACGGCGGCGGCGACCTCGGTCAGCAGCTCCTCGGTGACCAGCGGCGCGAACTCGGCCGCCGCAGCCGCCAGATCCGGCCCGAAGGTCGCCAGTACGTGGTCGGAGGCGTCGTACGGCTTGGCCGCGGACTTCTCGGCGGTGGGCCAGTTGTGGTGCCAGATCATCGTGGCACCGTGGTCGATCAGCCACAGCTGGCCGTGCCAGACCAGCAGGTTCGGGTTGCGCCACGAGCGGTCCACGTTGTTGATCAGCGCGTCGAACCACACGACCCGCCCCGCCTCACGCGCCGACACCTCGAAGGCCAGCGGATCGAACCCGAGCGACCCCGGCAGATAGTCCATCCCCAGGTTCAGGCCCCCGCTGGCCTTCAGCAGCTCCTGCACCTCCTGGTCGGGCTCACTCAGCCCGATCACCGGATCGAGCTGCATCCGCACCAACTCCGGCACCCGCAACCCGAGCCGCCGCCCCAACTCCCCGCAAATAACCTCGGCTACCAGAGTCTTACGCCCCTGTCCCGCCCCGGTGAACTTCATGACATACGTACCGAGATCGTCGGCCTCGACGATCCCCGGAAGCGACCCGCCCTCACGCAAGGGCGTGACATAGCGGGTCGCGATGACTTCGGACAACATGCGGATCAGGCTACTTCCTGGGCTTCGTCGCAGGTCAGCGGCGGATGGATGATTCAGCGGGCCAGTATCGATGCAACTATATCGATACAATCGCATCATCCTCCACCGAGCGTGATCACCGAGCGCTAGCGGCCCGGCCACCTGGCCAGGGTCACCGCCGAACTCGCCGTCCTCAGGGCCACTGACGCGTACGAATGCCTCAGCATGCAAGCCGCCCCGGCGCTTCCACACACAAGTGGTGTACGTGTTCACCGCGACGGCATGCCGAGCCTGGTCGCGAGCAGCAGCAGAACCGTCTTCGGGCAACCCCTCTCGCTCAGCGCTCGCAGGTGGGCGCTTGGCCGATGCGCCGGTCTCCGGCAGCGCGGGCCACGCCTCAGAATGCGCGGTGGTATTGCCTGGGCCATGAACGGCGCGGCTCCGCGTCGAGTGCGCGCAGTGCCCAGTAAGGGTCGCGCAGCATCGCCCTGCCGACGAGGACGGCGTCCACGAGCTCCGGGACCGCTTCGTCGAGATGGCGGGCTTCGGTGATCAGGCCGGAGGTCGCGGTGAGAATTCCCGTCTTGCGAAACTGCGGGCCGTACTGGGCGTTGTACAGGGGTTCGTTGATGCGGAGGGCATCCGGAGACAACGCACCGGAGCTGATGTCGATCATGTCGACGCCTTCCTCGCGCATCCGGGTTGCGAGGAGGATCGCCTCATCCGTCGTGAGGCCGCCCGCCAGCAGGTCCGTGGCAGGCATACGGACGATGACCGGCTTGTCCTCCGGCCATCCCGCGCGAACGGCCTTCACCATTTCGAGGGGGAACCGCATCCGCCGCTCCAGGTCACCACCCCATTCGTCGGTGCGGTGGTTGGCCAGGGGCGAGAGGAACTCGTGGAACAGGTACCCGTTCGCCCCGTGCAGTTCGACGGCCTCGTAGCCTGCGCGGTGGGCGTTGCGGGAGGCCCGCTCGATGTCCTCCAGTACCCGGGTTCCGTCCTTCGTGGTCATCTCGGTGGGGACGGCCAGGCCGGCGAAAGGAATCGGTGAGGGGGCGAGCGGCTGCCATCCGCCGTCGTGCGGTCCTATGTAATGGCGGGTCCCGGTGTTGTCCCACGGCACACCGTGGGAGCTCTTGCGGCCCGCGGCCCCGAGCTGGATCGCCGGCACCGATCCGATGGACTTGATGGCCGCGGCCAGTCGCCGGTGGCCTTTCACCTGCCGCTCGGTCCAGAGTCCGAGATCGCGCTTCGTGGTGCGCATATCGGGGGCGACGCCGGTGCATTCGACCATCACCATGCCCACGCCGCCCGCCGCCCTGGCCCCGTAATGGGCGATGTGCCAGTCGGTCGGGGCGCCGAACTCGTCGGCGGAGAATTGACCCATCGGCGAGAGCCATACCCGGTTGGGCAACGACAGCTCCCTGAGGCGGAGTGGCGTCCAGGCCGTGGATACCGTGCTCATGGGCTGCACCTTCCTGCCAGCGCCTGCGCATCCGCTCTCCGCGGCATGGCGACCCTGGCGGTGGAAACGATGCTGCGCGATCCCGCGCAGCGGGTCACTCGCCAACGTACATCGAAGTTCATCGAACTTCGAAATGGCGGTATGCTGTCCCCATGCCGCGGCAGCCCGAACACCCTGACCTGCAAGACATCCAGTTGGCGCGATTGTTCTCCGCGCTGGGCGATCCCGCCCGGTTGCGCATCATGGCCGTACTCGCCGACCGTGCCGAGCATCAGCGCGAGGACTTCACCGTGGATGTGGCGCCCTCCACCCTCAGCCACCACATGAAGATCCTTCGGGAGGCCGGGCTGACCCGGCACCGGTTCGAGGGCACCCGCTGTTTCGTCTCCCTGCGCGCCGACACCCTCGACCGCTTCTCCACCGTCTTGAACAGCACCTTGGAGTTCGTCGCGACCGGCGAGGAAGAGTCCGCGGCGCCCCCGCCACATCGACGACTGGCCCGCGACTGAGCCGGGCGCCGGCACTGGTCAGATATGCGGGCCCATCCACCACGAGGATGCGCACGGGAACTGGCTCGACCGGATGGCGCTCCCTACCGAGTCGCACAGCGCTCCCGGGCCCTGGCCATGCCCCCGGCCGCGAAGGCTGACGCCTCCCCCCGAACCTGCCCCGATCGGCGGCCGGCTCCTCGCCGATGCGTTCGACGGTGAGCAGTTGCTCGACCAGCGTGGTGCGTTCGCGCTGTCGATAACCGGCTTCCGCCCCACGCCTTGTAACTGGTCATACCAGTTACGTGGTCTCCTTCGCGGCCAAGGGGCTGACGCTGCACTCCCACACCGGCGCCGCCTACCGGTTCGATCCCGGCGCGCTGGGCCTGAAACTACCGACCACTCTCCGAAGCCGAAGTGGCCGACGCACGCAGACTGCGCGACGCACGCAGACTGCGCGACGCGCTGTTCCGCGAGGTCATCGCCCATACACGCGCCGACCGGGAAACGGCAGCGGGCCGCAGCCTCCAAGGGCACATACCTGGTGGCCACCGTCGCCCGGGACGCCGTTGAACTGCTCACCCCCCCCCATCGCTCACCGCATCCGCACCTGCGCCGCCGAGGACTGCCACCTCATCCACGTCGACACCTGGGCGCTCATCGTCAGCCCCGCCACCTGCTGGACAACCGGCCCCGGAAGCAGACGGCCCACCCCGGTACGATCAAGGCGATGCCGCGGGCGGCGATCAGCGATTCCAGGAGAATCGGCAGAAGCAGCGACAGCAGAAGCGAGTTTTCCGATACAATGACCGTTTTGCGGGCAGCGGGCAGCGGGCAGCGGGCAGCGGGCAGCGGGCAGCGGGCAGCGGGCAGCGGGCAGCGGGCAGCGGGCAGCGGGCAGCGGGCAGCGCACTGTGCTCGTTGCCGTGCGGTCGGCCGGGGCGCTGCACCGGCTCCTCGATGTGCTGCCGGTGTTCGACGGTGACGAGCGCATCAGCGTCCGGTTCACCCTCGTGCCCGGGTCGGACTTCGACCTGGACGCCCTCGCGGCCCTGGAACACTCCGGCGCCCGTACTCTCACCTGGGAAGCGGCCCGCGACGGCCGGCACGATCTGATCCTGACCGCGAGCCCGAAGGGCGCCCTTCGCGTGCTGACCGGGCCCCTGGCCCTGCTGCCGCACGGAGCCGGTTTCAACAAGACCATCGCCGATGACGGGTCGCCGTGCCTGCCTTCCGGCCTCGATCCGCACTACCTGCTCACGAGCGGTGAGCCTTGGGCGGATCTGTACGCCCTTGCCCACGACGACCAGTTGGCCCGCCTCGACCGGTACTGCCCGCCGGCCGCCGCCCGGGCGACCGTGGTGGGCGATCCGACCCTGGACCGTCTGCTCGCCTCCGCCGGCCGCCGGGAGAGTTACCGAGAGGCTCTGGGGACGGGCATACGCAAGCTCATCGCCCTCACGTCCACCTGGGGGCCGGAGTCCCTGCTGGCCCGACGGCCCGGCCTCCCCGGCGAACTCGCGGGCCGACTCCCCCACGACGCCTACCAGCTCGCCCTGATCCTGCACCCGAACGAACACAGCCGCACCGGCTCCTTCGATCTGTCCCGGCACCTGGCCCCCGCGCTGGACGCAGGGCTGATCCTCGCCGCCCCTTTCGAGGAGTGGGCCGCCGTTCTGGTCGCAGCCGACGCCGTCGTCACCGACCACGGCTCCACCGCCCTGTACGCCGCCGCGCTGGGCCGCCCCGTCATCGGCGCCTACGACGGCGGAGACGAACTGCTCCCGGACAGCCCCATGGCACGGCTGCTTCAACAGGTGCCGGCTCTGTCCGCATCCGACACTCTGGAAAGGGCTCTGTCGGCCGCCGAGTCGGTGGACACGGTCGGCCTCGCGCATGCCGCGTTCGCCCGGCAGCGGGAGTCCCTCGTCCAGTTGCGGCACGAGTTCTACCGGCTGCTCGGTCTGCGCCCGCGCCCCGTCGAGGTCACCGCTTCCTGTCTCCCCTGCCCCACCACCACGCCTCGCCGGCCCGCGGCCTTCGCCGTACGGGCTTCGGTGTCCGGGCAGCGGATCAGCGTCGCGCGCTTCGCCACCCACACCTGCGAACCTGTGCACCATCTCGCGGCCGAGCAGCCGGTGGCGGATCAGCGTCAGGCGGAGGGCGCCGCCGTGCTGTGGCGTCGGGCCTCGCGCAACGCCCCCGCCCTGCCCGGCGGTACGTGGACGGCGGAAGGCTGGACGGCTCGTATCCTGGACGACTATCCCGTCTGCCGGACCGCTGCCGCGATTCTCACTCCGACGCGCTGCCTCGTCCGGCATCGTACGGCCGGTCCGCTCAGCATCCGCATCGAACCGCACGAAACCGGTGGGCACGTTCTGCGTCCCGATCCCGCCGCCGTGGTCTCTGCCGTCCACGCCTGGCTGGGCAGCACCGCACAACCGGAACCGCCGGTGTCGCTCGTGTGCGATACCGGCCTGCTCACGGTCCGGGTACACCTCGCGAAAGCGGACGCCTCCGACCTCGGCTACGAGCTCTGACCGTCCTCGGGCAGGCCACCGGCCCGTACGGTCAGCTGCCGCGCCGCGGTGCGGTACTGCTCGGCCTCACCGGTGTCGCCCCGCTCTTCGGCCAACGCCGCCAGTTCGCCCAGGACCCGGACTTCGTCGGTCTCGGAGCCGCGCTTGCGGGCGCTCACCAAGGCAGCGCGCACCAGTTCTTCCGCCTCCGCCGATCGGCCGGCGCGTCGCAGCGCGCGGCCGAACTCGAAACCGGTCCGCGCCGTCATCCTTTCCCGCTGCTGTTCCCGGGCCATCCGGTGCGCCTTGTCCAGCAGGCGGACCGCCTGCTCCACATCGCCCTGGCTCAGGATCGTGCGCCCCAGCAGGTAGGTCTGGAGCATTTCGCCATACGCATTGCCGATCCTCACGTGAATCGCCCGCGCGGCTTCAAAATCGGCGGCTGCCCCGGCCCAGTCGCCGCGCGCCGACTTCAGCAACCCGTGGAACTCCACCGTCGACGCCTTCAGCTTCTGTTCCTTCTCGGAGCCGCCCAGGGAACGGGAAGCGCTGAGTGCGTGCCGCAGGTGTTCCTCCGCCTCGTCGTAACGCTCCTGTTCCCACAGCGGCCTGGCCAGCTGGCAGCGCATCCGCACTATTGCTGGCAGGTACTCCGTGCGGTCGGCGGCCGCCACGCCCGTGCGGAAGGCTTCCGTGACGTCCACGTAGTGAGGGTGGTCGAGAAAGTGGGTCCACAGTGACTCGCAGAGGGCCCAGGCGTCCTCGTAGTACCCGGCATCGAACGCGAGCCGGACACAGCCGTACAGGGCGAGCCGCTCCGCTTGCAGCCATCTGAGCGCCCCGGCCTTGTCAGCGAACTCGACGTCGGTCATGTCCGAGCCGGTACCTTCGGGCCGCTCGGCGAAGGTCATCCTGGGCCCGGCTGCCAGCAGGTCCGCACGCGCAGCCTGCCGCCGGTACCACCGCACCAGCCGCCGCCGTGCTCCGGCGCGGTCCGCCCCTTCCGGGTCCGTCTTCCGTGCGCAGCGCTCGGCATGGCCCCGCAGCAGACCGTGCATCCGGAACCCTTCGGGCCGCTCCTCCAGCAGCCCTGCCGACTCCAGTTCCTCCATCGCGTCCGCCGCCTCCTCCGGCCCGCCCCCGAGCAGCACGGCCGCCACCGGTGCCGTGACGATGGGAGCCGGATGCTGCGGCAGCAGGCGATAGAGACGCTGAGCCTCCTGCCCGAGCCCTGCGTACGCGGCGTCCCAGACCGCCTCGACCATGGGGATGCCCTTCTCCCGCAGCTCGCCGCTCAGTTCGGCGACCAGCCGGGACAGGCTGCGCCTTCGGTACCTGCGGACCCAGTGGCCGGCCACCTGGAGCGCGGCCGGCAGGCCCCCGCAGTTGCGGGCGAGTTCGCTCACGGCCTCCGGCTCGGCGGCGAAGCGCGTGTCGTCCACGATGTTCCGCAGCAGCCGCACGGCATCGTCCGCCGACAGCGGGTTCACCGCCACCTCGACGGCCGACATGCTGTCGAGGTCGTACAGAGATCCCTGGCTGGTGACGATCGCCATGCTGCCCGCGGACGCCGGAAGCAGCGGTACGACCTCGCTGCCGTACCGGGCGTTGTCGATGACCACGATGAGTCTCTTGTCGCGGGTTTTCGTCCAGTACCGCTTCGACCGGCCCGCGAAGGTCCTCTCCAGCCACTCCGGTACGACACCGAGGCCGGACAGCAGTTCACCGACCGCGTCCGCGACCGCGACCGCCCCGTCCCGGCGCAGATCGTCGAGGTCGACGTACAGGACACCGTCCGGGAAGCGGTCACTGAGCCGACGGGCCATGTGGAAGCCCAGCGCCGTCTTGCCGATCCCGCCGATGCCGGTCAGTGCGACGACGAGTGGCCCGGACCGATCCGCGTGGCCGTCGAGTGCCCGCGTGATGCGTTCCTGTTCGGTGTGGCGGTTCTCGAAACGCGAGAGGGCCGGCGGCAGCTGGAAGGGGATCGGCTGGGCCGGTGGTGGAGCTCCGTACAGATGCTGATGCAGTTCTCCGATGCGTCCGGCTTGGACCACCACTTCTGCTTGCCCGTCCAGGCTGTTATGCGTCTCGTCGGCCATGCCCCAACATTATTGCTTCGCCGGTGGCATGACAGGTCGGCAGCCTTACGGCCGGCGGCAGGGCCCGGTGCCGTGCAAACGCCCCGTAGACATGCCACGGCGCTGGGCATACGTGCTGCCCACGACGCCGAGTTCAGGACGCTCCTGGAAACGTGGTGGCAGTACGCGCAGACCAGCCCGGGCGACGAGGTGCACAACCACATCACCGGCGGAACGCAGAACGGGCCGGTTCTCCAAGGCAGGGATTTCTCCAGCATAACGTTCACCACCGGCCAGGCCAGGCATACGGCCGGTCAGGACTGGGGTTGTTGGGGCGGAGCCGACCGCAGCCACCGAAGTGCGGCGACGAAAACCGTCCTACTCAATTGGCTCCGGCAGCCTTAGTGGTGTGCCTCCGGGCCGGATGGCGGGTAACGGTTTCCTGGTGCGGTACGCGCGGCTCGGGATCGATCAGTACGAGCGCGATGTCGTCGTGTGTTTCGCCACCGGTGTGGTCCGTGAGCGCGGACAGCACCGTTTCGACGGCGTCTTCCAAACGGGGTGTGGCGCACAGACCCGCCACACGGGCGAGGTCGGGCATGACCCCGTGCGCGTTCCGTGCCTCGGCCAGGCCGTCGGTATAGAACAGCAGCCGGTCCCCCGGCGCCAGCTTCACCTCGTGCACGTTGGCGTCGGCGCCCAGGCCCAGGGGGGTAGCCGACCGGGCGGGTTCCAGCAGGGCCGGCTCACCGTTTCCGGGTACGTGCAGGGGCGGGTGGTGACCGCAGTTGGCCAGCCGGACCCGGCCGGGGAAGACTTCGGCGACCACTGCGGTGATGAAGTCCTCCGCTCCCAGGTCACCGGCCAGGCGCGCCTCCATTTCCGCCACGACCTCCGCCAGGCCCGGGCGGGTGCAGGCGGCGTCGCGGAAGTGGCCGATGGCGGCAGCGGCCAGCCGCACCGCCTCCAGGCCCTTGCCGCGCACGTCTCCGATCACCAGCCGCAGCCCGCCCGGGACATGCACGAACGCATACAGGTCCCCACCGATCACGGCCGGCGGCGCCGCCGATCGGTACCGGGCACACACCGACACCCCCTCGGCCATGAAGCACGTCGGCCGCAGGATGGCCCGCTGCGCCACTACCGCGACCTGCTCCAGCTGCGCCTCATGACGCACATGACGCCGCGCGGCCCAGACCGCGTACACCGACGCCGCGGCCAGCCCGAGCAATCGCACCGCGGTGTCCGGGAAATGGAGTGTGTCTTCGGCAGCCGCCAGGGCCACCGCCGCGATCAGCGTGCCGGCCGAGACCCCGGCCGTAGCCGCGCCGCCCAGCCGTGTACAAGCCAGCAGCGGGCAGGCCATCAACAGGCCTATCAGGCATGTGTCCCTTCCCAGCGCGGCATCGGCGGTCACGACCGCCGTTCCGACGAGAGCGATGCACCACAACCACGCGGCAGGCCGAACAGCACGCATACACCCTCTCCTTCTGTGGGACAACAGCGAGCCTGCCCGTCTTGTCACGGTGTCCCGCGACACCGGCGGCAACTGTCCGCAACCGACCGAAGACGACCGTCCTGCCTCTTACCCCGACCGCCCATTGCACCCGGGGCCTGGCCGGCCGACCGCCGGCGATCGAAATCGACGGCCCGTCGGGTTCTCCGCGTCCTCGTCCGTCGGCCCGACAGCGCCGTTCGGGTGCCTTGGCACGGTGTGTCCGGGCGCGGTGCGTGCGTCTCGGTGGCGATCACTGCCTAGCTGGGGTGATGGCACTCCATCAGGTAATCCGACAGTCCATGGTCACGCTCTTCGCCTGCGCCGCCCTGTCGCCGGCCGGCACCTCGTACGCGGCCGCGGTCGCCGACGCCCGAACGGCAGCCCCCGATCATTCGCCTCCTGAGCTGCGCGGACAGGGGGCCGGGACGGCCGCGCAGCCCGCTTCCGGCCGCTGTGCGCCGGGCCGGGACGTCTGGTCGTGCATCGCGGACTGCGAGAGCAGCGGCCGTTGGGACACCAACACGGCCAACGGCTTCTACGGCGGCCTGCAGTTCCGCCAGTCGACGTGGGAGGAGTACGGCGGCCTGGCGTACGCGCCACGGGCCGACCTCGCGAGCTCCGGGGCGCAGATCGCGGTCGCCGAGAAGGTACAGGCCGCACAGGGCTGGGGCGCCTGGCCGCACTGTGCCCGGGACATGCGGAGCGTGTACGCCGACACGTACGAGTCCCGCCACGACCCCGGCCGCGCGACCCGGGCCCGCAAGATCGTTCAGACCCATACCGTGCGGCCCGGCGAGACCCTGTCGGGCATCGCCCTGCACTACGGGGTACGCGGCGGCTGGCCCGAGCTGTACCAGGCCAACAGCGACGCGGTCGGTGAGGACCCCGACGTGGTCGACGTCGGCACGCAGTTGCGCATCCCGTAACGCGGGCTTCAGGGCGCCGCCCGGTAGAGGGGTGCGTCCTCCTACCGGGCGGCCCGGCACCGACGAAATCACAGAGGGTGAACACGGCGCCCGCCTTGTGGCAGGCGTGGGCCGCCCGGCGTACGGCCACAGGGCGGCCGGCCTGCCGCCTGCCCGGATCGCACCGGTACGCCGGGCCGTGGCCGGGCGCTTCCCTCCCTACGGCCTCGACGGTCGGTCAGCCGGTGCCGGCCCATGTCCTCCCCCGAACGGCGTACCTGCCGCCACGGCGGCCCATCCAGGTCTCCGAGCCCTCGAACGACGCGCGACCGGTCCCGGTCCGGAACTTTTTCGACCCGATCGGTGAACGAGGCGGCCGTTCACCGGGTCCAGTGCGGAGGACACCTCGTCCAGCAGCACGATGGGCGCGTCCTTCAGCTGCGCCCGCGCGTACGGCGCCCGCGTCCACGTCGTAGAACCGGGCGAGCGACTGCGGCAGGGTGCTCTTGCCCGCACCCGACGGTCCGACGACGGCGCGCCGAACCGCTGCCCCTGCGGCACGGACAACGACACGTCGTCGATCACCGTGCGGTCGCCGTGCCGGAAGGCGACGGACTCGAACTCCAGGTCATGGCCCACCGGCCGGGCCGGTTCGGCAGGCTCCGGGAGCGGCTCGGTGCGCCATACCGCGTCGAGGTTCGCCAGCACGGATCGGGCGCCGCGAAGCTTGCCCCCGATGTCCGTCAGGGACAGCAGCGGATCCGCGCTGCGGGCGGCCAGCACCAGTGCCGTCAGGGCCTCCGCCACACCGATGCCCCGCCGAGGGCGAGGTAGGCGCCCAAGGCCAGCAGTACGGTGAAGATCGCCTGCACCGGCAGCGTCAGGCCCAGTGCGCCGGGCAGCGCCGACAGTGTGGAGCGGCGGGAGGCACGCTGGACGCCCCGGAGCGGTTCGTCGAGCAACCGGAAGCGTTCGGTGGTCCGGCCGCCGGCGCGCAGCACCGGCTGGGCCCGGAGGTATTCGATGACCCGCCCGGCGGCCTCGTGATCGCGTGCGTCGCGCTCGGCGTCGCCGGCGGCCGTCGCGCGTCCCGTCCAGACCTGGATCGCCGCCACGACCGGTACGGCGGCCAACGCGGCCAGTCCCATGCGCCAATCGGCGGCGAGCAGAAAACGGCGACGATCGTCAGCGGAGTCACGCAGGCGGAGATGAGCGGCACCAGAAGGTGCGCGATCACGCTCATCGCTTGCAGGACGCCGCGGCTGGCCAGGACCGAGACCTCCCCGACACGGTCGGCGCCGTACCAGCCGAGGGGCAGTCGGGACAGGTGGTCGCCGAGCCGGTGGTACGTGCCGCGCAGCAGTGCCGTTCCGACGTGGAATCCGGACAGGTCGCTGACGTAACGCAGTACGGCGTAGGCCGCGACCGCGGCTCCGAACGCGGTCAGCCAGGGCCAGGCGTCGGCGGGCGTGCCGCCGAACAGGGTCCGCAGCATGGGAACCAGCAGTGCGTAGGACAGTCCCTCGACGATCGCTGTCGTCGTCATCAGGGCGACGGTGCGGCGTGTGGGCCGGGCGTACTCGTGGCCGAGGACACGCAGCAGCATGCGGATCATCGGGGTTCGTCTCCTTGCGGTACGCCATCGGGAATGGCCACGGCGATGTGGTCACTGAGGTCGTGGGGGTGCGTCACCCTGCTCTTCGCGGCGGTGGGAAGCGGCACCGTCCCCTCCTCCGGTCCGGAGACAGACCGGTGGTATCTGTCTCCGGGATCGCTCAGTCCTTGCGTTGTCACGAGCGCTCCTCCCGGTCCGGACCGGCCTCGTCGATACCCGCCGTCTGGTGGGTCCGCCAGAATCCGGCGAACGCGCCGTCCTGTGCCAGAAGTTCGGCGGGCCTGCCGCGCTCGGTGATCGATCCGTTGTCCAGCATCACGACGGTGTCGGCGTCCGCGACCGTCTCCAGGCGGTGGGCGATGACCAGAATGGTCCGATCGCCCTCCAGGGTCGCCAGGGCCCGGCGCACCGCCTGTTCGGTCTGCGGGTCGGCGAAGGCGGTCGCCTCGTCCAGTACCAGAACGGGGGCGTCGGCGGGCAGGACGCGGGCGAGCGAGATCCGCTGTTCCTCACCGCCCGACAGTCCGGCGTCCTCGCCGATCACCGACTCGTATCCGCGCGGCAGTTCGAGGACCCGGTCGTGGATGTTGGCCGGCCGGGCGGCGCGGACCACGTCGCCGCGGTCGGCACGCGGTACCGCCAGCGCGATGTTGTCCGCGACCGATGCCCGCAACAGCCGTACGTCCTGGAAGACGAAGGAAATCCTCTGGTACAGCTCCCGGCTGCCGATTTCGCGCAGGTCGGCCCCGCCCAGGGTGACCGAACCGTGCGTCGGGCCGAAGAACCGCGGCAACAGCTGGGCCGGTGTGGACTTCCCGCTGCCCGACGGCCCGACGATCGCGGTGACCGTCCCGGGCTCGAGCACCAGGTCGATTCCGCGCAGTACCTCGTGACCGGCTTCGTAACCGAATCGGACCTGACGCAGTTCCACGCGGTGCCCCTGGGGTGCGACCGGGTTCGCGGGCTCCGGCAGCGAGGGCACCGCGAGCACGTCCCGGATCCGGCCGATCGCCCGCCGGGCGGACTGCAGGTCGTCGAAGCCGTGGCCGAGGGCCGCCACCGGGGCGGTCAGGCCCAGCCCGAGCAGCAGGAAGGGCAGCAGGTCGGCCGGGGCCAGAGCACCGTTCGTGATCAGGGCCGCGCCGCCGATCAGCACGACCAGCAGCACGAACGGCGGCGACAGGACGAGCTGCATCCCCGCGGCGATCCTGGAGATGCCCCGCTCCCACCGGTGAAAGGTGCCGACGAAGGTGTCCGCGGCCGTGCGGAACCTGCGGTGGGCCCGCCCGGCTCCGCCGAACGCCTTGACCACCGAGATGCCCTGCAGAATTCCACGGCGGAACTCGCGATCCGTTCCATGGCCGCGTCGAACTCCTCCTGTTCGCGCAGCCGGGCCGGGGTCATCATCAACGGGACCAGTGCCACGGCCAGCGCCACGGGTATCAGCGTGATCAGGGTGAGCCGCCAGTCGATGGTGAACAGGTAGACCAGCGACACCAGCGGTACGACGAACGCGGCGACCAGTTCGCCGGGGGCGTGGGCGATGAACGGGTGCACGGCGCTGACGTCCTCCCCCCCCAACCTTGGCCGGCTCGCCGGTCCGGCGTCGGGACAGCCAGCCGATCGGTACGCGCCCCAGCCGTGCGGCCAGTTGCCGGCGGTACGTCAGCTGCAACCGGGCGTCGAGGACATGCCCGACTCCGGATGACGCGGCCGTGAACCGCAGCCGGAAGAACATGCCGCCCGCACCCGCGAGCACGGTGATCCGGACACGGTCGGGATCGACCGGGCCGGGCGACAACAGGGGGCGGCCCAACTCGACCACCGCCAGCAGCGGCGCCAGCCCCGCGACGGCGCCGAGCACCTGGAGGACGACGGCAATGGCGAAACTCCGCCCGTAAGGGCGCAGCAGCTCCGTCAAACTCGGTCCCGCCGCCGCATCGGCGTCCGGTGGTGGTGCGTACTGCTCCCTCGCCCCGGCAAGGTTCGTGGTGGTCATCGCGCTCCCGTCTTCGTCCGGCTCTTCACGACCAGGCCCGTGGTCGAGTCGTCGGCCATGTCCCCGGGGCGGCCCGCCGACGGTGTGGACCGGCGCGTGGCCGCTCGGCACCGTCGGCGGGAGTCCCGCTACGGCCTCACGAGGCCAGGGCACGGCGCAGAGCCGCACCGAGTGCGGCGAGCTGCCGCTGCGAGACGTCGGCGGACTGGATCGACATCGATCCGTGGAAGGTGCCGGGCCACTGGCGCAGTTCGACCGACACGCCCGCCTGCAACAGGCGCAGCGCGTAGTCGATGCCTTCGTCGCGGTTCGGATCGAACTCCGCGGTGGCGACGTAGGCCGGCGGGAGGCCGGACAGGTCGTCGGCCCGCGCGGGGGCGGCGTACGGTGTGGCGGGCCGGGAGCCCAGGTAGTACCCCAACGTCGCGGCGCGTACGGCGCGTGTGTTCCAGGGCGTATCGGTGAAGTTGCGTGCCGACCACGTCTGCTGCCGGTCGTCGAGAATGGCCTCGTTGAGCAGTTGGAAGCGGATCGGCGGCCCCTGCTCGTCGCGTGACCGCAGGGACACCGCCGCGGCGAGGTTGGCGCCGGCGCTGTGCCCGCCGACCGCGATCCGGTCCGGGTCGATGCCCAGCTCGGCCGCGTGTTCGTGTGCCCAGGCCAGTACGGACCAGACGTCGTCCAGAGCGGCCGGGAACGGGTTCTCGGGAGCCAGCCGGTAGGCCACCGAGATCACCGTCACGCCGGAGGCGGCCGCGATCGGGGCGGCCCAGTGGTGCTCGGTGTCCAGGGTGCCGACGATCCATCCGCCGCCGTGCATCCAGATGACGGCGCCCTGTGCCTGGTCCGGACGGTAGATCCGGACCGCGACGTCCGGAGCGCCGGGCACCGGCACCATGCGGTCCTGGACTTCCAGGCCCGTGGTGTCGGGTGCCGGCCGCGTGGCGGCCACCTCGGTGTAGGTCTTGCGGCAGGCGTCCAGGCCGGCCGGATCGGACAGATCTGCCTGCGGGAGCAGCGGGACGAATACTTCGAGTTCGGGATCCATGCCGGTCATCCTCACCGGGGCCGCCCCCGGGATCATCCGCCACCCGTCGGGTATCGGGCTCCGTCCGCGCGCCGGTCGTCGCCCGTCCGCCTTCCGCGCGGGGCTCTATCCTCCTGGCATGGAGGCACTGGCCGTACGGCTGTCCGGATTCGATTCGCACGTCGAAGGCGCGATCCGCGTCGTCATGTTCTACGACACCCTGATGCGCCGACGGGTGGACCTCCCGGCCCTCGCCCGGGCTTCGGCAGGTCTGGCCGAGTGCGTGGCCGGGATCCGGCTGCACGGCACAGGGCGTACGATCCGCTTCTCGCCCGACGGCAAGGAGGCGACCGCCCCGCCGCCCGACGCGTCCGCCACGGCACCGGTCACCCTCGACGAGGAGGAGATCGGCACCGTGTGGCTGGAACGCACCGGCCCGCCCGACCCCCTCGACGAAGCGCTCCTCGACCGGCTCGCCATCGCCGTCGCGGCGGTCGCCGAGCGCTACGGCCCGGCCCGCACCACCATGGCCGACCCCGCCCTCGTCGAGCTGGTGATCGGCTCCGACAGCGACGAGGTGGCCCGAGCCCGCGCGCTGCGGCTCCTGGGGTTCGCCGCCGACCTGCCGGTCCACGTCGTCGCCGTACGCTCGCAGCTCCCGCTCGACCGGATCGGCGGCCTGGTATGCCCGGCCCGCCCGGTGAAGGCGGCGCTCCTCGCCGACGTGGGCGTCATCCTGGCCACCACCCTGGACCCGGCCCGGTTCCCGGCAGGCGTACGCGCGGGCATCGGCACCACCGAGAGCCCCGGCCGGTCCTGGCAGCAGGCCCGCACCGCCCTGCGCTTCACCACCGCGCGCCGGCCCGTCGTCCACTACCCCGACCTGGGGGCGTTGGCGCTGCTCGCGCACGTACCACCGGACTCCGCGCGGGACAACCCCGACGTCGCCGCCATCGCCCGGATCGCCGCCGGCCCGGAAGACCTGGAGACCCTGGACGCCTACTGCGCCACCGGCGCCTTACGCCGGGCCGCCGACCTTCTCCACCTGCACCACAGCAGCGTCGCCCGCCGACTCGAACAGATCGGCAGAGCCCTGGGCCTCGAACTCACCGAGCCCACCGGGCTCTTGCGGGCGCGACTCGCCCTCACCGCATGGAGGCTGCTCGACGACTGACCGCAAAACCTTGCGGGGCAAGCATATTTGCGTGGCGCGCAATTTTCGCAACTGTTGTGCCATGGGACTGCGAGAACGGAAGAAGGCCGAGACGCGCGCCGCGCTCAGCTGGGCAGCACTACGGCTGACCGTCGAACGCGGGCTCGACAACGTCAAGGTCGAGGACATCGCCGAGGCCGTCGGCGTCTCACCCCGCACGTTCGACAACTACTTCTCCAGCAAGGGCGAGGCGATCGTCACCCGCCACCTCGACCGCTGTCTGCGGATCGCGGAAGCGCTGCGCGAGCACCCGGCGGAGCCCCTGTGGGACGCGATCACCCGCGCCGCTCGTCGGCCGGTGGTCACCGGACCTGCCGGGCCTGCGCGAACTGGCCCGCACCGGCCGCCCGCTCCTCCTGGGCCCCACCGGCACCCTGGACACGGGCAGGGCACCACGGGCGATGGCTTGGCCGAAGCGCTGGGGACCTGGTTCAGGGCAGGCCGTCCCGCTTCTGCTTGATGTCTCGCGCTACGTAGGCCGGGCGTCGCTCAGGGGCCGGAAGCCGCGGTGGCCCTCGGGCCGTTCGGCAGTCACGGTGCATCTGGTCACTTCGGTGGCGCCCGGGCCGCCGGCTGCCCGGCGCACCAGGCGTGTGACCGTGGCCGGTGAACCCTCGAAGACGGCTTCCACCTCGCCGTTGTGCAGGTTGCGGCTCCATCCGGTCATGCCTGATTCTCCGGATTCTCCGGCCGGTTGACGGCAGGTGTCGCGGTAGTACACGCCCTGCACGAGGCCGCGTACGTGAAGGTGTCGCCGGATCAGCATGAGGGCTCTCGGGACAGGTGAACGTCACAGGCCGCTGGTCAGTCGTTCGATGGTGCGGGCCACGGGTTCGGTCCTGGCCTGGCGGAAGCCGGTCCCTGCCCACAGATGGATCAGGCTCGTGTCACCGGCCGCGGTGGCCGCCTTGCGGAGTTGGCTGGTGAGGTGGTGCACGGCCGGATAGCCGACCGGGGCGTGGGCGGAGTAGCGGTCGGTGAAGTGGTTGCGCAGGGCGCGGGCCGGACGTCCTGTGAAAGCGCGCGTGATGACGGTGGTGTCGAAGGCCGGGTCGGCCAGGGCCGCCTTGTGGGGCGCGGAGGCGCCGCTCTCGTCGGTGCGCAGCAGCACGGTGCCGACCATGGCGGCTTGCGCGCCGGCTTGGAGAACGGCTGCCACGTCGGCAGGGGTGGCGATGCCGCCGGTGGCGATGACCGGCAGGGTGACGGTGTGACGTACCGCACCGACCAGGTCGGGCAGAGTGGCGGGGGCGAGCGGTCGTTCGGGGGTCAGCGTGGCCGAGTGCCCGCCGGCGGCGGGCGCCTGCACGATCAGCGCGTCGACACCGGCATCGGCCGCTCGGTGAGCCTCGTCGGGGGTGGTGACGCATTGCAGGACGGTGGACCCGGCCCGGCGCAGCCTCGTGACGGCCTCGGGGTCGGGGATGCCGAAGGTGAAGGACACCCAGGGGACGGGGTGGGCGGTCAGCAGCGCGATCTTGTCCGCCCAGTGGTCGTCGTCGTCCAGCGGTTCGGTGCCGGACAGCGTCAGCCCGTAGCGGTCGGCCTCATCCCGCAACAAGCGTGCGTAGGTCCGATACGCCTCGGCGGAGACGGGGACGGGGTTGCGCGCGAAGAGATTGACGCCGAACGGAACGCCCTCGGCTTCGACGGTGTGGATCTGCCCGGCGAGTGCCTGCGCGCTCTTGTAGCCGCCGGCCAGGAAACCCAGTCCGCCCGTGTGTGCCGTCGCGGTGACCAGAGCGGGCGTACTCGCTCCGCCCGCCATGGGCGCGGCGAGGATCGGACGGTCGATACCGAGGTCGGTCAGCAGAGTGCTCATGACAGATCCTTGAGGGGTGAGGTCAACGGGCCGGGTGCCGCTTCCCGTACCCGTGGCGAGCGTTGCTGTTCCCCGGACGGTGTCCGGCCGCGGGATGGCGTGCGGGGGCGGGATGGCGTGCGGGGGCGGTGCGGGGCTGATGCGTGCACGGCTTCGGTGTCCTTCCTGGTGGTGTTCAGCAGCCACCTTCGACGCTAGGCAGCCCGTGTCCGCCTGGGAAATGCCCGTTAGTCTGCTGCTATGCACGACGCGCATGGACGCCGGTGAAAGCCGTGACGGGCACGGGCATCGAACTGCGGCACCTGCGGGCGTTCACGTCCGTGGCCCGCCACCGTTCCTTCTCCCGGGCCGCCGAGGAACTGCTGGTCACCCAGCCGGCGCTGAGCCGTACGATCGCGCAGTTGGAGAACAGGCTGAACGTCCTGCTCCTCGACCGGTCCTCCCGGCACATGGAACTGACCGACACCGGTGCGCAGTTCCTGGAGCACGCCGAGCGGGTCCTCGCCGCCCTCGACGCGGCCCTGGCCGCCGTCCGCCCCCGGGTCACCCTCCGGCTCGGCTTCGGCTGGCTGCTGCCCGACCCCTGGGCGCAGCGGACCGTCAGCCGCTTCGAGGAGGACACCGGCGCCTCGGTCGCCCTGACCCGCACCGACGACCCGGTCCAGGCGCTGCGCCGGCGCACCGTCGACATCGCCCTGATCCGGGGGGACATCGACGTGCCGGCGGACATGCGGGCCGTACGGCTGTATGACGAGCCGCGGGTCGCCGTCTGTTCGGAGCGCAGCGAGCTGTCCCGCTTCACGCATCTGGACTGGGCCGACGTCCGGTACTGGCCGCTGGTCGTGAACACGGTCAGCGGAACCACCGGCCCCTGGTCGTGGCCCGCCGGCCAACGCCCGGACCAGATCATCGAGACGGCCAACTACGACGAGTGGCTGGAGACGGTGGTCGCCAACCGGGGTATCGGCATCGTTCCCGGGGTCGCCCGGCGCCGTGCCCAGCACCCCGCCCTCCGCTTCGTCCCCCTCATCGACGCGCCCCCCAGCCCGGTCGGTCTCGTCCACCTGCCCGACACGCAGCGGACGCTGATCCGCCGCTTCCTGGACGCCGCCCTCGCGTGCGCAGCCGCCGACGCGACTCCGCCCTCCCTGTAGTGCTATTACCGGCGGCCTGCTGACGGGGAGCCGATGCTTTGGCCCGGGCGCCCTCGCGGACATGCGCCCGGGGGATGGTGTATGTGACCGTCAACTGCTTCGGGGTGGCGGGCGCGATGCCGACGTACGCGGACGGTGGGACACCGTACTTCCGCCAAGTCGACGCCGTGCTCGCTCATCGCCGGTTCCGGAACGAAGCGATACGGCCACCGGAGGGCCCGTCCCCTCTCGCGGCAAGCGATCCGGCCCGGCGGACGTTCGACGGGAATCGTGCCGACCGGCCGGGCCTTCCACCGCGCTCACCAGCCCACTTGGGGAGGGCCGCCTAAACGTGAGATAGAACATATTGCCGTCTCTTTACCAGTTCATTGCCTTTCGTGTTTCGATGATGCGGTCCCCGTCCTCCGATCACCCCGGCCCCATCCGACGGCAGTCCGCCGGCGTCCCGCCGGCAAGACCGATGAGGATGCTCGCTCTCATGCCCGAAGTCCGTCCTGAACTGCCCCTTTCCGATGCACAACTCGGAGTCTGGCTTGCGGAGCACGCCGGCCTGAGCCGTCCCGGCGCTTACCAGTGGGCCGAGTACCTCGTTCTGGACGGCGCCGCCGACACCGGTCTCCTGGCCGCCGCGGTCCGCAGAGCGGCGGCCGACTGCGAGGCGGTCAACGTCCGTATCACCGGGGCGGCGGGGGCCACGCCGGTGCAGCAGCTGCTCCGGGACCGGGAACACTCCGTGGAGGTGGTCGATCTCCGGGGAGCATCCGACCCGGACGTCGCCGCGCTGGCGTGGATGCGGGCCGCCATGGCCGAAGCCGGAGGCAGCGACGCCGGGCCGTTGTTCCTGGGGGCCGTGCTGCGGGTCGCAGACGACCGTTCGCTGGTGTTCCACCGGGTGCACCACATCGCTCTCGACGGCGCGGGCATGGCCCAGTTCGCCGAACGCGTCGCCGAGGTCTACAGCTGTCTGTACGACGGGCGCGCCGTCCCCGGGAGCGGCTGGACCGGGCTGCGCCCCTTGTTACGTGCCGAGGCCGCTTACCGAGAAGCCGCCGAACGCGCCGCGGACCGGGACTGGTGGCTGGAACGGCTGGCCGGGCGGCCGGGCTTCCTGAGCCTCGGCACCCGACCGATGGCGGCCACGGCTGGTTCGCGGCGGTTGACCAGGGTGCTGTCGGCGGCGGAGTTCGCCGGGCTCCGGGCCGCCGCGCAGCGGCTCGGGCACCGCTGGACCCGGCTGCTCACCGCGGCGACGGCGGTCCATCTGCACGCGATGACCGGTAGCCGTGATGTCGTACTGAGTCTGCCGGTCGCCGGCCGTCCCCCTGAACTCGCCCGCGCCACGCCCGCGATGTCGGCCAACGTCCTCCCCTTGCGGCTGCGGGTCGATCCGGCGGCCGGCATCGGCGCGCTGCTCGACCAGGCCGCCGACGAGCTGCGGCTGGTGCGCCGGCACCAGCGTTACCGGGGTGAACACCTGCGGCGGGAGCTGGACTGTCCCGAGGACGGGCGGAAGTTCTTCGGCCCGGTGCTCAACATCCAGCGTTTCGACCGCCCGCTACGGTTCGGCGCGGTGACCGCGACCGTACACAACCTCCAGGCGCCACCGTCCGAGGACCTGTCGATCGTGGCCTACGACCGTGGCGACGGCGTGCTGCGCTTCGACTTCGACGCCAATCCCGCCAACCATGGCGAGGAGTTGCTGCGGGACATCGCCGACCGTTTTCTGCACGTGCTGTGGCAGGTGGCGGAGGCCGGCCGGGACACGCCGTCGGCGCGGGTGGCGGCGACCACCGTGCAGGAGCGCCGGCGCAGCGCCGTCCTGGGCACAGGCGCCCGCACATCCGCCGCGTCCCACGGCACCGCCGTCGGCCGGTTCGCCGAGCAGGTCGGCCGCACGCCCGGCGCGTTCGCGGTGCGCTCGGCCGAGACCGGTGAGCGGCTGACCTACCGCGAACTGGACGCGCGCAGTTCGGCGCTGGCCGCCGGGCTGGCCGCGCTCGGCGCGGGCCCGGAGCGGACGGTCGCGCTGCTGCTCGGCCGGTCGGTGGAGCTCGTCGTCGCGGCGCTCGCGGTGGTCAAGGCGGGCGCGGCCTACGTGCCCCTGCAACGGGACGACGCGGTCCCACGGCAGGAAGCGGTGCTGTCCGACGCGGGCGTACAGGTGCTGCTCACCGACCGGGACACCGAAGGGGACCGGATCGTCGCACAGGCCCGTGCCCAGGGGGTGCGGCAGCTGGACGTACGGGCGAGGGGAACCGGCAGCCCGGAGGTACGGGCCAGGCCGGAGGCGTTGGCGTGCGTGATGTTCACCTCCGGCTCCACGGGACGGCCCAAGGGCGTCGCGATCGCCCAGGGCGACCTGGCCGGCCTCGCCGCCGACCGGTGGTGGGCCGAAGGCGGCGCGGAACGGGTGCTGTTGCACTCGCCGCACGCCTTCGACGCGTTCAACCTGGAACTGTGGGTGCCCTTGCTGACCGGTGGCGAGGTGGTCGTCGCCGCGCCGGGGCGGCTCGACCCGGCCGGGCTGCCCCGGATCACGGCCGCCACGGGGCTCACCGGACTGTGGCTGACCGCCGGTCTGTTCGACGCGATCGCTGCGGACGACCCCGCGTGCCTGGCCGGGCTGCGTCAGGTCTGGACCGGCGGCGACGTGGTGTCTCCCGCGGCGGTGCGCGCCGTTCGGTCCGCGCTGCCGGACCTCACCGTCGTCAACGGGTACGGGCCCACCGAGACCACGGTCTTCGCGACCAGGTTCGCCGTCCAGGAGGCGCCCGAGGACACCGGACCGGTCCCCATCGGGGCACCGCTGGACGGCAAGCGGGTGCTGGTGCTCGATGACGCGCTGCGGCCGGTACCGCCCGGCGTGGTGGGCGAGCTGTACGTCGGGGGCGTGGGAGTCGCGCGCGGCTACCTCGGGCGGGCGGCCGCGACCGCCGAACGCTTCCTCGCCGACCCCTCCGGCCCGCCCGGCGCCCGCGTCTACCGCACCGGCGACCTGGCGCGCTGGAACCACGACGGACGGCTGGAGTTCGCCGGCCGGGCCGATGGGCAGGTCAAGCTCCGCGGCTACCGGATCGAACCGGGCGAGATCGACGCCGCGTTGCTGGCCGAGCCCGGCGTACGGCAGGCCGCGACCGTCCTGCGCGAGGACCGGCCCGGAGTGCGGCGACTGGTCTCCTACGTGGCCGCCTCGGGCGATACGGCGGCGCTGCGCGGGGCCCTGGCGGACCGGCTGCCCCCGTACATGGTGCCGTCGGCCGTGGTGGCGGTGGAACGGCTGCCGCTGACCCGCAACGGCAAGCTCGACCGGGCCGCGCTGCCCGCTCCGGACGCCGGTGACGCGGCCCCGTCCAGGGCCCCTCGTACCGCCGTGGAACGCCGGCTGGCCGAGCTGTTCGGTGACGTCCTCGGCCTGCCGGACGTCCCGCTCGACCGGGACTTCTTCCAGCTCGGCGGCGACAGCATCAAGGCGATCCAGCTCGCCGGTGCGGCTCAGCGGGCCGGTCTGGCCGTCACCACCCCGGACGTGTTCCGTACGCCCACCGTCTCCGGCCTGGCCGGCGCCGCCGAGGCGGGGCGGCCGGAGCCGCGGCACCGGGTCACGCTGGGCGACGCGGACGACCCCACGGTCCCGCTGACACCCATCATGCACTGGCTGCGCGAACGCGGCGGACCCATCGACGGCTTCGTCCAGTCGCTGACCGTACGCACTCCGGCGGGCATCACCGGAGCGCAGGTGCGCGCGGTGGTGCAGGCGCTGGTCGACCGGCACGGCATGCTGCGGCTGTCACTGACCACGGTGGACGGGCTGTGGGCCCTGGACGTGCTGCCCAGTGCCACCGTGGAGCTGAACCGGCCCGACACCGTGCTCCACCCCGGGCACGGGCAGGTGGTGCATGCGAGGTGGCGGGATGCCGGGCCGGCGGAACGGGGCGAGCTGACCCTCACCGTCCACCATCTCAGCGTCGACGGGGTCTCCTGGCGCATCATCCAGGAAGATCTCCGGACCGCGTGGGAGGCCGTCCGGCACGGGCGCCCACCCCGCCTGCCACCGGCGGGAACCTCCTTCCCCCAGTGGGCGAAGGCCCTGGTCCAGTACGCGCACCACCCGTCCGTGCTGGCGGAATTCTCCCGATGGCGGAAGACACCCGAGGACCCGCCGGTCGCCGGCCGCGCCCTGGACGGCGCGGTGGACACCGAGGCCACCCGGCGCCGGCATACGGCCACCCTGCCCGGCGCACTCGCCGCGCGTCTGGTGTCCGACGCGACCGCGGCCTTCGACTGCTCGGTGCACGAACTGCTGCTGACCGCGTTCGCCCTGGCCGCCGCCGACTGGCGGCAGGGGCCGGACGCACTGCTGGTCGACCTCGAAGGCCATGGGCGCGAGGAGTTCGCCGCCGATCTGGACCTGTCCCGCACGGTCGGCTGGTTCACCACGCTGTTCCCCGTAGTGCTCGATCCGGGATGTTCCTGGGCGCAGGCCCGCACCGATCCGGCAGCGCTGGACAGCGCGGTGGCCATGGTCCGGTCCTGCGTACGGGACGCCGCGCGCACCGGGCTGGCTTACGGTCTGCTGCGCCACCTCAATCCGCAGAGCGGACCGGTGCTGGCCGCCCGGCCGGCACCGCAGTTCGCCTTCAACTACCTGGGCCGGTTCGACGTCGGCGGTGACGGCGACTGGGCAGTGGCGGCCGGAACCGCGGTGCTCGGCGCGCCGGCCGGCGGCGGATTGGCGATGAGCCACGCCGTGGAACTCGACGCGGTGCTCGCCGACCACCCGGACGGTCCCCGGCTGGTGGCGAACTGGTCCTGGCCGGACGGGCTGCTCGCCGAAGAGCGGGTCGCCGAGCTGGGGCGACGGTGGTTCGACGTGCTGGCGGCCCTGGTGCACCGGGCCCGCGCGCGGGCGACGGGTGAACTGCCGTTGCCGCCGCTGGCGCAGGGGCTGCTGTTCCATTCGCTCTACGACCATGACGGTGCGGACCCGTACCTCGTCCAGTTCGTCTTCGAACTCCGCGGGGCGCTGGATTCCGCCGCGCTGCGCGACGCGCTCCACCGCCTGCTGCTGCGCCATCCCCAACTCGCCGCGGGCGTCCGGCACGGCCCGTCGGGACGCCCCACGCTGGTGGCCGCCCCGGACTTCACCGTGGAGTGGCAGGAAGTACCGGCGCACGAGGACCTCGAACGTTTCCTGGACGCCGACCGCAGGCGGCGCTTCGACCTGACCAGTCCCCCGCTGGTCCGCGCGGCCCTGCTGCACCGAGCCGACGACCGGCACACCTTCGTACTGACCACACACCACCTCCTGCTGGACGGCTGGTCCATGCCGATCCTGATCAGGGAGCTGTTCTCGCTCTACGCCGGCCGCGCGCTGCCGCCCGCGGCGCCGTACCGCGACTTCCTCGACTGGCTGGCGACGAGGGACTCCCGCGCGGACGAGGCCGCCTGGCGCGCGCTGCTCTCCTCCGTGGACGGCCCGACGCTGGTCGGCGGAGCGGGACGGCGCGGATCGGCCGCGGCCCGCCACACACTGACGGCGGAGCTGGACGGCACCACAAGCGCGCGTATCGACGCCGTGGCGCGGCAGCACGGGCTGACCTCCAACGTCGTCGTACAGCTGGCGTGGGCCGTCCTGCTCGGCACGCTGACCGGCCGTGACGACGTGGTCTTCGGCGCGACGGTCTCCGGCAGGCCAGCGGAGCTGCCCGGCTCGGAGCACATCGTCGGCCTGTTGATCAACACCATCCCGGTGCGGGTCCGCCTCGACCCGCACCGGCCGGTCGCCGAATCCCTCGCCGGACTGCGCGCCCAGCAGCTGTCCATGCTGGACCACCAGCACGCCGACCTGACGCGATTGCAGTCGATCGCCGGACATGCCGAACTCTTCGACACGGTCCTGGTCTTCGAGAACTACCCGGTCGACGGGAACGCACTGCGCGGTGCCGTGCCCGGCCTGGAAATCCATGACATCCAAGGGCGGGACGGCACGCACTATCCGCTGACGCTCATCGCCATGCCGGGCGACGGATGCCTGCGGCTCCGCCTCGACCACAGCACCGACCTGTTCGGCGAGGAGGAGGCCCGCCGTCTGCTCGACCGCCTCAGCGCGCTGCTCCACCAGATCACCGCGCGGCCGGAGGCGCGGCTGGGGCAGCTCGACCTGCTGCTGCCGGACGAACGCGATGACCAGAAGGAACCGGCCGATGCCGAGGCGGAGCCCGTCCCGACCACCCTGGCCGGGCTGTTCGAGGAACAAGTACGCCGTCGGCCGACGGCCCCGGCCCTCACCTGCGGGGACACCACTCTGTCGTACGGGCAGCTCAACGCGCGGGCCAACCGCCTTGCGCGGCTCCTCGTCGCGCGCGGGGCCGGACCCGGACGCCTGGTTGCCCTGCGGCTCGGACGTTCCGCGGACCTCGTGGTCACGGTACTGGCCGTACTGAAGTCGGGAGCCGGCTATCTGCCGCTGGACCCCGCCCACCCCGAGGAGCGGGTACGGCAGGTGCTGGCCGACGCCGCTCCCGTGCTTCTCGTGACCGGCGAGCCGGTCGCGGTCCCCCACGCGCAGATCGTGCTCGACGGCAGCGATCCGGCCGCCCGCTACCCGGCGGAAGACCTGGACCTGCCCGTGCACCCCGACAGCGTCGCCTACGTGATCTACACCTCGGGGTCCACCGGGGCGCCCAAGGGCGTCGTGGTGTCGCACCGGAATGTCGCCCGGCTGCTCACGGTGACCGACACCCGGTTCGGCTTCGGTGACGACGACGTGCACACGCTGTTCCACTCCTACGCCTTCGACGTCTCGGTCTGGGAGCTGTGGACGGCGCTGGGCCGCGGGGGGCGTCTGGTGGTGGTGCCGGACGACGTCGTCAAGTCGCCACGGGAATTCCTGGAACTGCTCGCCCGGGAACGGGTCTCCGTACTCAGCCAGACGCCCTCGGCGTTCTACCAGCTCATGCGGGCCGAAGCGGAGGCGGGGCCGCGGCTGCCCGCGCTGCGGGCCGTCGTGTTCGCCGGTGAGGCGCTGGACCTCGCACGCGTTCGCTCCTGGCACGGACCCGGCCGGCCGAAGCTCGTCAACATGTACGGGATCACCGAGACCACCGTGCACGCGACCCACATCGAGCTGACCGACCCCGACGAGGCCGCCGGCGTCATCGGCACCGCGCTGCCCGACCTGCGCCTGCACCTGCTGGACCACGCGCTGCGGCCGGTCCCGCCGGACTGTCCCGGTGAGATCTACGTGGCGGGCCCCGGGGTGACGCGGGGCTACCTGGGGCGGCCGGGGCTCACCGCCAGCCGGTTCGTCGCCGATCCCTTCGGCGCGCCCGGTACCCGGATGTACCGCTCCGGGGACCTGGCGCGACGCCGGGCCGACGGCACGCTGGAGTATCTGGGCCGGGTGGACCAGCAGGTGAAGATCCGCGGTTATCGGATCGAACCCGCGGAGATCGAGCACGTTCTCGAACAGCACCCCGCCGTGGACCGCGCCGTGGTGCTCGCCGACGCGGACGCCGACGGCGGCAGGCTGCTCTGCTACGCCGTGACGAAGGGCGAGCCGTCCCCCGCCGAGCTGCGCGCATACGCCCGGACGGTGCTGCCGGCGCACATGGTGCCCGCGTTCGTCCTGCCGGTCGACGAGATTCCGCTGACCGGCAACGGCAAGCTGGACCGCAGGGCCCTGCCGAGGCCGGAGGCGGCGCTCCGGGTGTCCCGCCCGCCCGAGAACGCGGCGGAACGGCTGCTGTGCAGGCTGTTCGCGGAAACGCTGGGAATGCGCGAAGTCGGCGCGGAGGACAGCTTCTTCGACCTGGGCGGGCATTCGCTGCTGGCCACCCGCCTGATCAACAGGGTGCGTGCGGAGACCGGCCGCGAGCTGAGCATCCGTACCCTGTTCGACGCACCGGTCGTCGCCGACCTGGCGCAGCGCTTGCCGGAGCCGGCCGGCACAGCGCGTGCCGGGCTCGCCACGGCCGCGCGCCCGGAGCGGATTCCGCTCTCCCCCGCGCAGCGCCGGCTGTGGTTCTTCCACCGGTTCGCCGGGCCCAACCCGGTGTACAACATGTCCTTCGCGGTCCGGCTGAGCGGCCCTCTGGCGGCGGACCACCTGCACGCGGCGCTCGACGACGTACTCGCCCGGCACGAGAGCCTGCGCACCACCGTCACCGAGTTCGACGGCGAGCCCTACCAGCGCATCGGCACGGGTACGGAACTGTCGTTCCGGACGGTGTCCACCTCGGAGGCCGAGCTTCCCGGCCTCCTCGCCGACGCGGCCGCCCACGCCTTCGACCTGGCCGCCGAACTCCCGGTCCGGGCCCTCCTCCTCGAAACCGCGCCCGAACGGCACGTACTGCTGATCCTGCTGCACCACATCGCCGCCGACGGCTGGTCGCTGGCCCCGCTGGCCCGCGACCTCTCCACCGCCTACCGGGCACGCGCCACGGGCAGGGCCCCACAGTGGGCGAGCCCGCCCGTACAGTACGCGGACTACACCCTCTGGCAGCGCGGTCTCGACCTCCGCGCCGGCATCGCGTACTGGACGGAGGCGCTGCGCGGCGCTCCGGAGGTACTGCCCCTGCCGCTCGACCACCCCAGGCCGCCGGTGTCCGCGCACCGCGGGGAGACCGTCGGTTTCACGCTGGACGCCGGCCTGCACGCGCGGCTCGTCCGGCTCGCGCGGTCGGCCGGGACCAGCTTGTTCATGGTGATGCACGCCGCGATCGCGGTGCTGTTGTCACGGCTCGGCAGTGGGGAGGACATCCCCATCGGCACCCCCGTGGCCGGGCGCCACGATGACGCGCTGCACGAGACCGTCGGCTGCTTCGTCAATACGGTGGTGCTGCGTACGGACCTCAGCGGCATGCCGACGTTCGCCGAGGTGCTGGAGCGGGTCCGGACCACCGACCTCGACGCCTTCGCCCATCAGGAAGTGCCCTTCGAGCAGGTGGTGGAGGCGGTCAACCCGCCACGCTCGCTGTCCGCCCACCCCGTCTTCCAGGTGATGCTGGCCTTCCAGGACACGCCGCCCGCCGCGTTCGACATGCCGGGGCTGCGCGTCGAGCCGGTCGCTGCGCACGGCGGTGCCTCCCGTCTGGACCTGCTGTGGAGTCTGCGTCAGCACCACGGCGCCGACGGCACGGAAGCCGGTGTCGAAGGGGAGCTGGAGTACGACACCGAACTGTTCACCCCGGCCTCCGCACGGCGGCTGCTCGCGCGGCTGGAGGGGCTGCTGAGCGCGGTGGTGGCCGAGCCGCACCACCGGATCGCCGACCTCCCGGTCCTTGTCGCCGGTGAGCGGGAGCGGCTGACCGAGCGCTGGAACGCCACCGACCACGACGTGCCCACCACCACCGTGGCCGAACTGTTCGCGGCGCAGGTGCTCCGTACGCCCGGCGCACCGGCCGTACGGCACGGGGACACCGTGCTCACCTACCGGGAGCTGTCCGAGCGCGCGGCTCGCATCGCGGCACAGCTCAAGGCCCGCGGGGCCGGTCCGGGCAGTCTGGTCGCGCTGCTGCTGCGGCGTGACCCCGACCTTCCCGCCGCCCTGCTCGCGGTCCAGTCGACCGGCGCCGCCTATCTGCCCCTCGACCCCACGCTGCCGCCGCGGCGGATCGCAGCGCTGCTGGCGGACGCCCGCCCCCTGCTGGTGGTGCGCCACGACGACGGGCTCACCGTGACCGCAGGCGTCGGGGAACCGGCGCCGGTGCCGGAGAACACGGCGTACGTGACCTACACCTCGGGCTCCACCGGGCAGCCGAAGGGGGTCGTCATACCCCACAGTGCGCTGGTGAACCTGCTGTTCGCCCTGCGCGAGCACCTGGCGGTCGGCGCCGCGGACCGCGTACTGGCGGCCTCGCCCGCGGGCTTCGACATGTCCAAGCCCGAGCTGTACCTCCCGCTGATCACCGGCGCCGCGATGGTCCTCGCCGACCAGGCCGCGCTGCGGGACCCCGACGAGCTGTCCGCCCTGCTCGACCGGCACCAGGTCACCGTCATGCAGGCGACCCCGTCGCTGTGGCACGTCCTCGTGACCCGGCGCCCGGACCGGCTGCGCCACATCCGCGCGGTCATCGGCGGCGAAGCGGTCCCCACCGAACTGGCCCGGACGCTGTCCGGCCACACGGCGTCGCTGCTGGCCTGCTACGGCCCGACGGAGACCACCGTCTGGTCCACCACCCACCCGGCCGGCAGCGTGGCGACCGGATGGGAGCCGCTCGGGCGTCCCCTGTGGAACACCCGGTGCCATGTGCTCGACGCCCGGCTGCGGCCGGTCCCGCCGGGGGTGACCGGTGAGCTGTACGTGGCCGGCGCGGGCGTGGCGACGGGCTACCTGCACCGGCCGGGACCGACCGCGACCCGGTTCGTCGCGGACCCCTTCGGCCCGGACGGGCACCGGATGTACCGCACCGGTGATCTCGCGTCGTGGACCGCCGACGGGGTGCTGCGCTTCCACGGCCGGACCGACGACCAGGTGAAGATCCGCGGCCATCGCGTCGAACTCGGTGAGATCGAGGCGGTACTGACCCGCCACGAAGACGTCGGCGCCGCCGCGGTGGCCGTGCACGACCGGCATGCCGACGACCGCCGTCTGGTCGGGTACGTCACCCCCGCCGACGCCGACCTGCGGTCGGTGCGGGCGCACCTGGCCCGGCACCTTCCGGACTACATGACACCCGCCCGTCTGGTCGCGCTGGACCGGCTTCCCCTCAGCGCCAACGGAAAGCTGCTGCGCGACCGGCTGCCCGAACCGGACTGGGCCGGCGCGGGCGACTCGCCACCCCCGGAGACCCTGCGCGAGCAGCTGATGTGCGAACTCTTCGCCGACGTACTGGACCTGCCCCGTGTCGGCCCCGGCGACAACTTCTTCGAGCTGGGCGGGCACTCGCTCCTGGCGGCCCGGCTGACCGACCGGGTGCGGACCGTGCTCGGACTGGAACCGACGGTCCGCAACGTCTTCGAGGCGGCCACTCCCGCCGTCTTGAGCCGTCTCCTGGAGGACGCACCACCGGAGGGCCCGCCGGCGCACCTCGTGCCGTTTCGCGCGAGCGGGACGGCGGCGCCGGTGTTCTGCGTCCACTCGCTCAGCGGCATCAGCTGGCTGTACTCGGGACTGCTGCGGCACATCGACCGCGACCACCCGGTGTACGGCATCCAGGCCGAGGGGCCCGGCGGGCTGGGCGATCTGCCCGGCACGGTCGAAGCAATGGCCGAGCGGTACGTCGCCCTGCTGCGTTCCGTACGCCCCAGCGGGCCGTACCACCTGGTCGGCTGGTCCTTCGGCGGGCTGGTCGCCCACGCGATGGCGGTCCGGCTGCACGAACTCGGCGAGCCCGCCGGAGCCCTGTTCCTGGTGGACGCGATCGCCGCCACCGCGGCCGGACCGGAAGAACCCATCGACGACCGGCGCGTCTTCCAGGTGCTGCTGACGGCCGCGGGCCTGGACGACGACCGCTGCGCCGCCGCGGGCCTCGACTTCGCCACCGTCTCGTTGCTGCTGCGCCGGGAAGGCAGCGTCTTCGCCCGGTTCACCGAGGACGACATCGGCCGCGTCATCGCGGTCTCGCGCCACAACGACAAGCTCGCACGGGCCTACCGGCCGCCGTTCTACCCGGGTGACACCACCTTCATCGAGGCGGTGGCGCACGCGCCGAGCCCTGTCGCGAACCACGAACTGTGGCGGCCCCACGTCGGCGGCGAACTGACCGTCGGCCACGTCAACGCACGCCACCACCGGGCGATGCAGCCGCAGCACGTGGACGAAGTCGGAGTCCAGCTCGGTGACCTGCTGAGGAGGCGGCGTTGACCCGTACCGGTACCGGAATCCTCGCCGAACTGCCCGCAGGTACGCGGGTGGTGATCCGGCTGCCCAACGGGCGAGACCTGGCGGACGTACTGCTCACCTGCTTCGACCTGCGTCTCGTCGCGGTCCCCCTGCCCCCGCGCACCACCGACCGGGCGGTCGCGGGCATCACCGAGCGTGTGTCCGCGGCGGTCGTGGTGGACGTCCGCGGAACGCGTCGAACCGGCCTGCCCGACGTCCACCCGGCCCCGTACGGCCTCGCCTGCATCATGTTCACCTCGGGCTCCACCGGCCCGCAGAAAGGCGTGATGCTCGGCCGGGATGCCGTGCTGGGGAACGCGGCCAAGACCGCGGCGCTGCACGGGCTGGCACCGGACCGCCCCCACGGCACCTGCCTCCCGCTGTACCACTGCAACGCGCTGGTCATGTCGCTGATCGGCACCCACCTGACCGGCACACCGCTGATCCTGCGGTCCGCCTCCGACCCGGCCGGCTACTTCGCCGCGCTCCACGCCGCCGGGGCCAGGACCGCGTCCATCGTGCCCGCGCTGCTGGCGGACCTGCTGGAGGACGGCCCCGCCTGGCCGGACGGCCTGGAGTACCTGATCACCGCGGCGGCCCCGCTGACCACCGACCTCGCCCGCCGTTTCCACCGCCGCTACGGCCCGCGCCTGCGGCAGGGCTACGGCCTGACCGAGGCGGTCAACTTCAGCTTCACCATGCCCCGGCTCGACGGCCCGGAATTCCGCCACCACTACCTGGAGCAGGTTCCCCCGGTGGGTACACCGCTGCCGGACACCGAACTGCGCCTGGAGTCCGGCGAGGTGTGGATCAGAACGCCGGACCTGATGACGGGTTACTGGCAGGACAGCCGCGCCACCGCGGCCACGGTCACCGACGACGGCTGGCTGCGCACCGGCGACCTGGGCGAACTGCGCGACGGGCTGCTGGTCCTGCGTGGCCGCGCCGGCGAGCGGATCAACCGGGGCGGGGCGAAGCACCACCCACTCGACCTTGAGCACGGCTGGCGCGGGGCCGGCCTGACCGGCCGGTTCGCGGCGGTCGCGGTGGACGAGCCCGCACTGGGCCAGGACATCGGCCTGGTCGCCACGGACCAGCCCGTCTCCGCCGTACGCGCCCTGTACGAACGGGCGCCGCTGCGGCCGTCGGCGATCCAGTTCGGCGGGTTCCTGGCGACTTCCACCGGCAAACCCCGGCGCAAGGCGATGAGCCGGGTCCTCGCCGCGCGCCGGCTGGCTCCCGCGCGCTACGAACGCCTGCTGCGCTACGCCGCGGCCACCGCACACGACCTGCTGCGCTCGGGAGCCGAGCACCCCGGCCTGCGCGCGCTGGCCGCGCAGGGCGGAACCCGCCCGCACCCGGCCGACGAGGCCGTCTACGGCGCCTTCGACTTCCTGCGCGAGCACTGGCACACCGCTGACGACGCGGAACTGTCCCAGGCCAAGGCACGGTGGCGTACGGTGCTGCTCGCCGAGTGGCCCCTGGCCGTACACGCGGAACTCGCCGCGGAAGTGGCGGCGCGCCACGGGTTCGAGGGGCCACCCGTGCCGCTGGGCACCGAGGCCCGCCTCGGTGACGGAGCGCTGCGCGTACTCCCGCACGGGCCCGCGGCCGACGGCCCGGTGTGGCCACTGAGCCCGCTGCTGACCTTTGTGGACGGTCCCACCGGGGGCGGTGGGACGGACCGCTGGGCCCAGCTGATCCGGCTGCGCGAGGGCGGGTTCCTCACCACGGGCTGCTCGGTGCTGCGCGCCGGGCGGCACGACCTGGGCGGCGTGCTGTGGGCACGGCAGCCGGATTCCGGACCGAACGAGCACACGGGAGCGACTGGATGACCCGAGGCACCGAAACGACCGGCCGGATGAAACGCTCCCCCGACGACGAGGACGAGATCCTCGACGTCCGGCGGCACCGGGACCCCGACCGGAACCGGCTCACCCCGGTGGTGCGACTGCCCCCGCAGGCCGCCCTGAGCGTGGTCGAGGCCCTTGCGGAGCTGGTCCGGGCGGCGCACCGCGGGGAGGAGGCGAACCCGCCCCCGGCCGGCGCGCTCAAACAGGCGCAGGAATTCGAGGAAGGCGACGTCTTCATGCTGGAGCCGCCCTTCGAGGGCTTCTTCGCCGACCGCTACCTGATGGACTTCTACGACACCGCCGAGCGCGACATCTGCTCGCGCATGCACCTGCACACCGGACTGCGGTTCGTCCGCATGATGACGGGCCCGGGGACCACGATCCGGGTCTCCAGCCTGTCCCCGATCACCGTACGGCCCACGGCGGCGGGCTGGTCCGGCCCGCTGAGCACGTTCACCGACGCGCTCCCCGGAACGCCCGCCGGGGAGCGCCGGGACCGGCACAACGTGATCGTGCCGCCGAATTCCTGGGTGGACATGCAGATCCCGCGCGGGGTGTCCCACCAGTTCAACGCGGTGGGCCCGCACGCGGTGATCGACTCGGTGCATCCGGAGGAGTCCATCGAGACGCTGCGCGAGGGAATGTCGGGGTACCGGATGATGGCGCAGACCATCTTCCTCGCCGAGGACAGGAGCCCTGCCGCCACCTGCGCCGACATCAGTGGGCCGAACGGCGGCGAGCACCGGTGACCTTGCCCGGCGGTCCTGTCCGGGCGGTCACGGACGCGGGACGGCGGGGTGCGGGCTCCGACGCCCCGCGCCCTGTGTCATGGTGGCCGATGAGATCGCTGGGACCGCCGCCGGACCGCTGTACCGGGAAATGCCATGGGTGCCGTCACACGGAAGACCGTGCACGCCGCTGACGGCGAACAACTGAGTCTCTACACCGTGAGGCCGCAGCACGAGCGCGTCGGAGCCCACGGCGTCGTCATCATGCATGGTGCCGGCACCGGCGGCAAAGAGCGGAACCTGCCGTTCGCCGAGGACTTCGCCGCGTACGGGCATCCTGCCGCAGCGCTGGACTTCTCGGGACACGGGGAGAGCACCGGGGAGCTGCGGGCCCTCAGCCTCAGGCGGCGGCGCGACCAGGCCGCCGCCGTGATCGACGAGTTCTTCGACGCCGCCCGCCCGCTGATTCTGGTCGGCTTCAGCATGAGCGGCCAGACCGTCGCCGACCTGGTGGACCTGTACGGCGGCCGGGTGACCGCCATCCTCCTCTGCGCCCCGGGGATCTATGCGCAGGACGCCTGGGACGTGCCCTTCGGCGCCGGCTTCACCGAGCTGATCCGGCGACCGGAGAGCTGGCGTGCCAGTCAGGCCCTGGACACCTACGCGCGCTTCGACGGCCGCGCGCTCCTCGTCGTACCGGAACAGGACGCGGTCATCCCCCACGGTGTGACCGAACTCCTCCGCAGCGCGCTGGCCACCCGCGCGGACTTCGCCACCCTGCGGCTCGTGGGGGCCGGCCACCAGCTCGGAAGCTGGCTGGCCGGCCGTCCGGAAGCCCGCAGGAACGTCATCAGCACGTTGCTGCGGCCACAGTCGTACGGTCGCGCCCCACGGGCAGGGGCGCGACCGGCTGAGGGCCCTGTGGAACTGACGTCCTCCTGAGCCCCGAAGCGTCGGACGTCTACGCGCGTGTCGCGAGGTCCACGATGCGCTGGGCCAGCTCGGGATAGCTCAAGCCGGCCCCGGCCGCTGCGAGCGGCAGCAGACTCGTCGCCGTCAGGCCCGGCAGCGCGTTGACTTCCAGGCACATCGGCGCGCCGTCCGCGTCACTGCGGAAGTCGGCGCGTGAGTACGTGCCGGGGCCGAAACCCAGGGCCCGGTGGGCGCGTACGGCCAGTTCCCGCAACCGGGACGCGAGGCCGTCCGGGATCTTCGCCGGGCACACCTCGCCGACCGCCGCGGGCTGGTACTTGGCCGCGTAGTCGAACACCGGCGTCGTCAGCTCGATCTCCACGACCGGGAGGGCCTGGTCGCCCAGCACGCCCACGGTGAACTCCCGTCCCGGGAGAAACGGTTCCACCAGCAGGTCGGCCTCGGCGTCGGCGGCGCGTACCTCGGCCGCGACCCGGACCAGTTGCGGCAGCGAGTCGACCCGGTGGACCGACACGCTCGAACCGTCCGCGACCGGCTTGGCCACCACCGGCCCGGCCGCCACCAGCCGTCGTACGCCCTGCGGCACATCGTCCGCCGCGGGCCGCCACAGCACCCGCTCGGCCACCGGCACCCCTGCCGCGCCCAGCACCGCCTGTGCCCGCCCCTTGTGCCAGGCCGCCGCGCACACCGCGCTGCCCGCGCCGGTGAACCGGACGCCGGCCATCTCCAGGAGCGCCTGCACATGCCCGTCCTCGCCCCAGCCGCCGTGCAGCGCCACGAACACCAGCTCCGCGTCGCGCAGCAGGTCCAGGACCGGGCCGCCGGTCAGCGAGGCGTGCATACGGCGCCTCAGGTGCCGCCGCTCCGAGAGGGACGGCGGCTCTTTCCCGACCGCCACCGCGTCGATCGCGTCACCGGGCCGCAGCGGCCCGGCCAGGACCGGCGACACCGCGGCCGGGTCGACCAGCACCACCTCGTGTCCCCGCTCCAGCAGGGCGCGGGCCACCGACCGGCCCGAGGCCAGGGAGACATCGCGTTCCGTGCTCTCTCCACCGCACAAGATCACCATTCGCATGCCGGGATTCTGCCGTACTGCCCCGACTTGTGCACATACCGTCGGCCCAGGCGCCCCGTCCGCCAGGGTGGAGTGCGGGGTCTCCACTGCGGAGAAGGGGCTCATCGCCGCGCCCCGCGGAGACGGGCCGCCAGTTCGCTGTCGCCCTCCACCTGGATGCGGCCGGATTTCACGCCCTCTTCGAACGCGAGCTTTCCGTCCAGGAGGGCGTCACAGGCCGCGGACGGCAATACGATCCGGGCCTCGGCCCGCTCGGCCGGTCCGTCGCCGTACACCGGGAAACCGCCGGAATCGCCGGACTCCCCGGAACCGCCGCCGATGCGCAGATGGAAGGTGCCGGTGTCCAGCACCACGTCGAGGACACCGGTGAGGCCACCCGCCGCTTCGGTCAGCGGCTTGAGGAGCGGGAGGGCGTGCCAGTGCGCCCGTACGGCGTCGGTGGGCCGCCGCTCCGGCAGCGCCGGTGCGCCCCACTCCGCGAGCGCGGTCAGGACGGGCTGCAACCGCCGGCCGCGCGGTGTGAGTTCGTACACGAAGGAGGCGGCGGGCGGCGGGAGGCGGTGCCGCGTGGCCAGGTCCTCGCGCTCCATGTCCTTGAGGCGGGAGGCGAGGACATCGGTGCTGATGCCGGGCAGGTCGGCGTGCAGATCGGTGTAACGGCGGGGCCCGGCGAGAAGTTCCCGGACGATCAGGAGGGTCCACCGGTCGCCGACGGCGTCCAGGGCCCGGGCGGCGGCGCAGTACTGGTCATAGCTTCGGCGGCGAGGCATGGACAGCAGTTTAGAGAAGACATTGGACTTGCCAAGCTTCCACTTGGTAAAACCAAGTAAGCAACGAAGCCTGGGGAGGCCACCGCATGGAATTCCGGCAGTCGAGCAAGCTGAGCGACGTCTGTTACGAGATCCGCGGGCCGGTGATCGAGCACGCCAACGCCCTGGAGGAGGCGGGGCACAGCGTGCTGCGCCTGAACACCGGCAACCCCGCCCTGTTCGGGTTCGAGGCGCCGGAAGAGATCGTCCAGGACATGGTCCGGATGCTGCCGCGGGCCCACGGCTACACCGACTCGCGCGGCATCCTCTCCGCCCGGCGCGCGGTCGCCCAGCGCTGCCGGGCCCAGGGCCTGCCCGATGTCGACGTGGACGACGTCTTCCTGGGCAACGGCGTCTCCGAACTGGTCAGCATGGCCGTGCAGGCGCTGCTGGAGGACGGTGACGAGGTCCTCGTGCCCGCCCCGGACTTCCCGCTGTGGACGGCGGTGACCACGCTGGCCGGCGGGCGCGCCGTGCACTACCTGTGTGACGAGTCCGCCGACTGGTACCCGGACCTCGACGACCTGGCCTCGAAGATCACCGACCGCACCAAGGCCCTCGTCATCATCAATCCCAACAACCCGACGGGCGCGGTGTACCCGCGCGAGGTCATCGAGGGCATGCTCGACCTCGCCCGCCGGCACCACCTGATGGTCTTCGCCGACGAGATCTACGACCAGATCGTCTACGACGACGCCGTGCACCTCCCCGCGGCCTCCCTGGCCCCGGATCTGGTCGTGCTGACCTTCGGCGGGCTGTCCAAGACGTACCGGGTGGCGGGGTTCCGGTCGGGGTGGCTCGTGGTCACCGGCCCGCGGCAGCAGGCGCGGAACTACCTTGAGGGGCTGACCATGCTGGCCTCCATGCGGCTGTGCCCCAACGCGCCCGCGCAGTACGCCATTCAGGCCGCGCTCGGCAGCCCGCACTCCATCCGCGATCTGACCGCCCCCGGCGGCAGGCTGTACGAGCAGCGCGACCGGGCCTGGCAGAAGCTCAACGAGATCCCGGGCGTCAGCTGCGTCAAACCGCAGGGGGCGCTGTACGCCTTCCCGCGCATCGACCCCGCCGTACACAAGATCCACGACGACGAGCGGTTCGTCCTGGACCTGCTGCTGCGCGAGAAGATCCAGGTCGTCCAGGGCACCGGCTTCAACTGGCCCGCACCCGACCACTTCCGCATCCTCACCCTGCCGCACGCCGATGAGCTGGAATCGGCGATCGGCAGGATCGGCCGCTTCCTGGCCGGCTACCGGCAGTCCTGACCCGGCGGCCCCTCGACCACGGAGACCACCCCATGAGTACGCTCCGGCGCGCGAGTACGCGCCCGTGCCCGTGCCCGAGTATGCGCCTGCCCGCCTGCCTGGCGATCCCCTCGCTCGTCTCGACATCGACGTACTGGAGCGCAACATCGCCCGGATGGCCGCTGCCGCCCGCAGCGGCGGATTCGCCCTGCGGCCCCACGCCAAGACCCACAAGTGCCCGCAGATCGCCGCGCGGCAGCTGGCCATGGGAGCCTCGGGGCTGACGGTCGCCACCATCAGGGAAGCCGAGGCGTTCGCCGACGCCGGTGTCACCGACCTCTTCATCGCCTGCCCCTTGTGGCCCGACGCGGACAAGGCCCGCCGCCTACGGCGCCTGGCCGAGGTCACCGCCCTCCGCGTGGGCGTCGAGTCCGCGGGGGGCGCCCGGCACCTGGGCCGCTCACTGCGCGGCGCGGCCCGGCCAGTCGAGGTGCTCGTCGAGATCGACAGCGGACACCATCGCACCGGGGCCGGGCTCGATGTCGTCGGCGTGTTCACGTTTCCCGGCCACGGTTACGGCCACGACGCCCACGCACGCGAACGCGCCGCCCGGGACGAGGAGAGCGCGCTCGCCCAGGCCGCTTCGTCCTGGACGCCGGCAGCAAGATCCTCGCCTCCGACATCTCGCCCTGGGTGACCGGACGCGGCTACCTGCCCGACTACCCGGAAGCGACGGTCAGTCCGGTCTCCGAGCATCACGCCATCGTCACCCTCCCCGCCGGAACCGCGTCTCCGGCACCGGGCTCCGTGCTCGCCGTCGTTCCCAACCACGCGTGCACGGCCGTCAAGCTCGTCGATCACCTGGCCATCGCCAAGGACGGCGCGGCTGTAAACCGCTGGCCCGTCGCGGCGCGCGGAGCCCATGCGTGATCGCGTCGGGATGGCCGGGGACGGCGTTCCTGCCTGCGTTCGCACTCTGTGAGGCCGGTAAGTGCTGTAAGCACCGCAAGACCCTTAAGTCCTGCATGTCCCACAGAAGAGGAGCGTCGCACCCGATGGGACACAACACTTGAATACATGTACACTTGTCATCACGAAGCCCCGCGGTTCCCCCGTCCGCGGGGCTTCGTCATGCCGTCGGCCGCCCGCCGCGCCCGGCCGGCCGGGGGTCACGGAGCAAGATCGGCAGGTGTCGGGAAAATCCTGGAAGCCGAGGCGGACGGATGTCAGAGTCCGGTCATGACACCTGATGATGACTTCCCGCCCGGCCGTGCCGCTTCCGCCGCCTTTCCCCGGCAGTTCGCGCGTACCCAGCGCTTCTCCCTCGGCGTACCCCGCCAGTTCGGCGTTTCCCCGGACGGGCACCGGGTGCTGTTCGTCCGTACGGGCGGCGGCAGCGATCCCGTGGGCCGGTTGTGGCTGTACGAGGACGGCGCGGAGCGGGTGATCGTCGATCCGGCGCTCCTGGACGGGGACGCGGGTTCCGAAGGGCAGCTGCCCGAGGCCGAACGGCTCCGCCGGGAGCGGGCACGAGAGCACTCCACCGGTGTGGTGGCGTACGCGACCGACGCGGCGGCGCGCGTGGTCGCGTGTGCGCTCTCCGGCGCTCTGTGGGGCGTCCGTACCGACGAAGGCGCCCCCTTCCGCGTGCCGGCCGCCGGGCCGGTCGTCGATCCCCGGCCCTCCCCGGACGGGCGGTTCATCGCCTACGTGACCGGCGGCGCGCTGCACGTGGTCGGCCTGGAGGACGGTACGGACCGGCAACTGGCCGCCCCGGAGGGCCCGGACGTCACCTACGGGCTCCCCGAGTACGTGGCGGCCGAGTCGATGGGCCGGACGCGCGGCTTCTGGTGGGCGCCCGACAGCAGCCGCCTCCTGGTGGCCAGGTCGGACACCTCCGGCGTGGAGCGGCGTCACCTCAGCGATCCGGCGCACCCCGAGCAGCCGCCGCGCGCGATCCCGTACCCCTCGGCCGGGACGGCCAACGCGAACGTGTCACTCCACATCCTGCGGGTGGGCGCCCCCGAGGGGCCGCGTGTCGAGGTGGACTGGGACCGGGCCGCGTACGAGTACCTGGTCAGCGCAGGCTGGGACGGGCACGGGCCGCTCATCGGCGTACAGAGCCGTGACCAGCGGACGCTGCGCACACTGGCGGTCGACGCGGCCACCGGCGCGACCGAGATCCTGCACGAGCGGACCGATCCCGCCTGGGTCGAGATCGTGCCCGGCACACCGGCCCGTACCGCTTCGGCCGCCCTGGTCCTCCCCGAGGACACGCCCGGCACCCGTCATCTGAGTGTGGGCGGCACCACCGTCACGCCACCCGGGCTCCAGATACGCGAGGTCGTCGCCGTGGTGGGCGAAGAGGTGTGGTTCACCGCCAATGAGGAGCCGACGACGGTCCATGTGTGGCGGTGGAGTCCGGAGGGCGGCCTGAGCAGGCTGAGCGGGCGGCCCGGGGTCCACACGGCCGCGGTCGGGGGCGGCACCGTGGTGGTGAGCGGGCTCACGCCGGACGGACCGGTGGCCGAGGTATACGGACAGGGGCAGGACACGCCCCTCGGAAGCATCGCCTCGCACGGCGAGGAACCGCTCGTCACTCCGCGCCCGGACCATCTCCTCCTCGGGGAGCGGGAGCTGCGCGGCGCGCTGTACCTGCCGTCCTGGTACGAGCCGGGCGCCGGCGCCGGACTGCCCGTGCTGCTCGCGCCGTACGGAGGACCGGGCATCCAGCTCGCGGTGCGGGCGCGCACGTGGTTCAGCTGTGTGGCCCAGTGGTTCGCCGAGGAGGGCTTCGCCGTACTGATCACGGACGGGCGCGGCACCCCCGGCCGCGGCCCGGCCTGGGAGAAGACCATCCATGGCGACCAGCTCACGCCCGTACTGGAGGACCAGGCCGACGCGCTGCACGCCGCCGCCGCGTACTGCCCGGGCCTCGATCTGACGCGGGTGGCGATCCGCGGCTGGTCGTTCGGCGGCTTCCTGGCCGCTGCCGCCGTCCTGCACCGCCCCGACGTCTTCCACGCGGCGGTCGCCGGCGCGGCGCCCACGGACCAGCGGCTGTACGACACCCACTGGAAGGAGCGTTACCTCGGCCATCCTGAGGAGACGCCGGAGCATTACGCGCGCTCCTCCCTGGTGGGCCAAGGTCACCTGCTGCGCCGCCCGCTGCTGTTCGTACAGGGGCTGGCGGACGACAACGTGGCACCCGCGCACACCCTGCGCTTCTCCGCGGAGCTGCTGGCCGCCGGCAAGCCGCACACCGTGCTGCCGCTGCCGGGCGCCGGTCACTCGGTGGGCGACCCGGCGATCGGGGAGAACCTGCTCAGGTTCGAACGCGATTTCCTGCGCACCGCACTCGGCGGAAACTGAACGACCGCGCCTCCGCCTCCGTATGAAACTTCCACAACGCCCAGGGGACGCACGGACCACGTGGCGCGCACCGCTCACGGGACGGCGCGGCCCACGGGCCTGGTAGGCACCGGAAGCCGGAGGCACATCATGACCCAGCAGGCAGCAACGGGACGGACGGGCGCGGGAACGGCACGCCGTACGGTCGTCACGGCGGCCGGCGCGGCGGGGCTGGCCGCCGCGCTCGCGGCGTGCGGCAACGGCTCGGACGGGTACGGCGACAGCGCGTCGTCCGCACCGTCCGGGGCGTCGGCCTCCGGGAGCGCCGATACGGACACGGGTGGGACGGGAGGCACGGGAGGCGCGGCCGGGGACGTACTGGCGAGGACGGCGGACATCCCCCAGGGCGGCGGCAAGGTCTTCAAGGACCGCAAGATCGTGGTGACGCAGCCCGCCGAGGGCGAGTTCAAGGCGTTCTCGGCGGTCTGCCGGCACCAGGGGTGCCTGGTGAACGAGGTGGCGGACGGCACGATCAACTGCCCGTGCCACGGCAGCAGGTACGCCCTCGACGACGGCAGCGTGCGCAACGGCCCCGCCACCCAGGGGCTCACGGCGGCCGAGGTGAGCGTGGAGGACGGGTCGATCAAGCTGGGGTGAGGGGAGACGGCCACGGCGGGACCGCCTGTGGTCGGCCGTGACGGGCCGGTGGGGAACGGTGGGGACGGTAGTGGGCCGGGGGTTGCGTGTCGGTCGGTGGCGGCAGTGGGCCGGGCCGGACTGTTACCCGGTGGCGGCCCGGCGCGGGCGTCTCCAGCAGGAGAGCAGTTCGTCGGTGGTCGTGACGGTCGCGACGAGCGTGAGGGTGTGCCGGACCATCGCCGCGGTGTAGTCGGCCGGTACGCCGGCGATGGCGTCGGCGGGTACCACCGCCGTGTAACCGAGGTTGACCGCGTCGAAGACGGCGTTGGGGATCGCCACGTTCGCCGACACCCCGGCGATCACGAGCGTCCGGCAGCCGAGGTTGCGCAGCAGCGGGTCCACGTCCGTACCGGCGATCGGTGACAGCCCGTGCAGCCTGCGGACGATCAGGTCGTCCCCGGAGACCGGGACCGGGTCGGCGATCCGGACCGCGTCCGTGCCGGTGAGCTGTTGCACGGGCAGGCGCTCGGCGGCGGAGAACAGGCGCGCGTTGCGGTTGGCGCCCCGGCCGTCGGGGCGGCGCTCGGCGACGGCGTGCAGGACCTGTACGCCCGCGTCGTGCGCGGCGGCGGCCAGCCGGGCCACCCGGGCCAGCGCCCCTGTTGTGCGGGCCGCGTCGGCGAGTTCCGGCAGCGCGCTGTCCGGTCCGACGACGCCGCGCTGGCACTCGACGGTGAGCAGCGCCGTCGTCGCCGGATCGGTCAGCTCGAAGAGGCGCGTGCCCGATGCCATCGTTTCGTCCCCCTCGGTGGGTGGTCGACGCAGGTCACGGCCGGGACGCGTGGGGCGCCCCGCCGGTGTGCCGCTGGGCCGGGCCCCGGCACGCCACCGGGACGCTCTTCCCGCCGTACCGCGGTGCGAAGCAGTGAGACGCGACACGTCGCAATGAGCCCCGACACGTCGCGATGAGCCGCGTGAGCGTAACCGCCATTGCGTCCGTACGGAAGAGCCCGCATGCTTCCTGACACTCGGTCAGGCCGGTGCGGACCGCGCCCGGCTGCCGTACAGCGGAGGTGGTCGACGGATGACCGGCACACAGCGGCGCGGACGCCGCGTCATGATGACGCCGCGGGAACTGGACACCTTCCTGGCGGAGCAGCGCACCTGCCGGGTGGCCACGGTGGGCGCGGACGGCGCGCCGCACGTCGGCCCCCTGTGGTTCGTCTGGGACGGCACGGCGCTCTGGCTGTACTCGATCACCAGGAGCAAGCGGTGGGCCCAGCTGCGCAAGGACCCACGGGTCGCGGTGGCCGTCGACGACGGGCACGACTACGGGGAACTGCGCGGGGCGGAGCTGAGCGGCAGCGTGGACATCGTCGGCGAGGTGCCGCGGACCGGTGACGCGTGCCCGGAACTGGACCTGCCGGAACGATTGTTCGCCACCAAGTACTTCGGACTGGACCGGATGCCGCACGACGGCCGGCACGCCTGGCTGCGGCTGGTCCCGGACTCGGTCGCCTCCTGGGACTTCCGCAAGATGACAGTGGGGTGAGCCGGGCTTGGGCCCGGTGCAGAGGCAGGTGCTGAGTCAGGTGCCGGACCCGGTGCCGGACCCGGTGCCGGACCCGGTGCTGGGCCCGGTGTCGCGGCCGGTGGCGCGGCCGGTGGCGCGGTACGACCGTGCCACGCGTGGCGCCGCGTGATCGCGTTGTCAGTGGTCTCTGCCAAAGTGGTGGGGTCGGCCCGTTCCGGCAGGTCCGGGCCGACGGCACCGACGTGGCACGACGAGGACGAGGAGACCTGGTGAACGTGCTCTTTCCGGCGCTGAGCGACGCGTCGCCGCTGCCCGCACTGCGCTTCGGCGAGCGTGCGCTCAGCTACCGGCAACTGGCCGCGGTGGCGGGCCGGCTCGCCGACCGCCTCGACGGCGAGACCCGGGTGGCCGTCTGGGCCACCCCCACGCTGGAGACCGCCGTCGCCGTGGTGGGCGCACTGCTCGCCGGGGTGCCCGCCGTGCCCGTCAACCCGAAGATCGGCGAGAGCGAGCTGGCGCACATCGTCTCGGACAGCGGACCGACGCTCGTGCTGGCCGCGCCGGACGCCGAGCTGCCCGGCGCGCTGGCCGCCCTCCCCCGCCTCGACATCGACCCGTCCGCCGCCGACGAGGACGTGCTGCCGCTGCCGTACGAGCCGGACGCCGAATCCCCCGCGCTGGTCGTCTACACCTCCGGCACGACCGGGCCGCCCAAGGGCGTCGTCATCCCCCGCCGGGCCATCGCGCACACCCTCGACGCGCTGGCGGAGGCGTGGCAGTGGACCGCCGACGACGTGCTCGTGCACGGGCTCCCGCTGTTCCATGTGCACGGCCTGGTGCTGGGCGTCCTCGGGCCGCTGCGGCGCGGCGGCAGCGTGCGCCACCTGGGGCGGTTCAGCACCGAGGGCGTCGTCCGGGAGCTGGCCGCGGACGGCACGATGCTGTTCGGTGTGCCGACCATGTACCACCGCCTGGCCGTCGAGGCGGGCGAGAATCCGGCGCTGGCCAAGGCGCTGGGCAAGGCCCGGCTCCTGGTGTCCGGCTCGGCGGCGCTGCCGCGCAGCGACCACGAACGGCTCGCCGCGACCGCGGGCTGCCGCGTCATCGAGCGGTACGGCATGACCGAGACGCTGATGAACACGAGCGTACGGGCCGACGGCCCGCCCGCGCCCGGCAGCGTCGGCGTCCCGCTGCCCGGTGTGTACGTCCGGCTCGTCGACGAATCCGGCCAGGCCGTCGAGGCGGGCGACGGCGAGACGGTGGGCGAGATCCAGGTCCGGGGGCCGAACCTGTTCGTCGAGTACCTCAACCGCCCGGACGCCACCGCGGCGGCCTTCGACGGCGGCTGGTTCCGTACGGGCGACATGGCGACCCGCGACGCGGCCGGCAACTACCGCATCGTGGGCCGCAAGGCCACCGACCTGATCAAGAGCGGCGGATACAAGATCGGCGCGGGGGAGATCGAGAACGCGCTGCTGGAGCACCCGGGCGTCAGCGAGGCCGCGGTGACGGGCGAGCCTGACGAGGACCTGGGCGAACGCATCGTCGCCTGGATCGTGCCGGTGCCCACGGCCGACGGCGCCGCAGGTCCGACCGCGGCCGAACTGGCCGACCACGTGGCCCGGCAGCTCGCGCCGCACAAGCGCCCGCGCGTCGTGCACTTCCTGGAAGCCCTGCCGCGCAACGACATGGGCAAGATCCTGAAGCGGGACCTCCGTGCGTAGCGACGCGCCGCCGGGCGCGTTCGACGGCGCCGGCGAGGGTGCGGGCCGGGATGCGGGCGGTGGCCCTGGCGCGGGCGGCCGTTCCGTACCGGCCGGCCCGTCCCCGCGCTGGTCCGCGCGTGAAGCGGTCGCTGCGGTGACGGAGGAGTTCACGGAGTTCGTTGAGTTCGCGGGGGCGGGGACAAGTGCGGGCGCGGGGGCGGCGACGGGCACCGGTTCGGCGGCTGCCGCCGGTACGGGTGCCGAGACGCCCTCGCCTGAAGCGGACGGCGGGCCGTCCCCTGACGGGCCACCCGTCTCCCCAGCACCCGACGACGCACCGCATATCTCCCCACCACCCGACGAGGTATGGCTCGACGAGGTACGGCTCGACGACGGACCGCTCGAATGGGACGGTTACGGCGCCGCGCGGCAGCGGGCGCGGGAGCGGACCGGCGAGCGCGAGTCCGTGATCAGCGGGATTGCCCGGGTCGGTGGTGTGGAGACGGTCCTGGTCTCCTTCGAGTTCGGCTTTCTCGGCGGCTCCCTGGGAGAGCGCACCGGCGACCGCCTGGTGGCCGCCTACGCCCGGGCCCGCGAGCTGCGCCTGCCCGTCGTCCTGCTGATCGCCACGGGTGGCAGCCGCATGCAGGAGGGCATGCGGGCGCTGACCCAGCTTCAGCGCGTGGCCACCGAGTCCGCGCTGAACCGCGCCGCCGGCCTGCCGCAGGCCGCCGTGGTCCGCGATCCGACGACCGGCGGCGGCTGGGCGACGCTCGGCGCGGGCGCCGATGTCGTCCTCGCGCTGCCGGGCGCGCAGATCGGCTTCGCGGGCTCCCGGGTACGGCCGGCGGACGCCGACCCGTACGCCTACAGCGCCGAAGGCCAGCTGGCGGCCGGGCAGATCGACGCCATCGTTCCGCCGGACCGCTTGCGCGCGACGCTCGGCCGCTGGCTGCGCCTGCTGTCGCCTGCCGGGGAACCCGCCCCTCCCCCGCCTCCGTACGCCCTCGGGGCGTCCGCCCTCCCGGCGTCCGGCTGGGCGGCGGTGCGCGCGGCCCGCGATGAGCGGCGACCGCGCGCCGCGGCGTATCTGGACGCCTGCTTCGACTGGTGGGAGGAGATCAACGGCGACCGCTGCGGCGGCACGGACGCGGGCATACGCTGCGGGTTCGGCCGGCGGGACGGGCGCACGACCGCGTTTGCCGCGCAGTGCGGTACGGCCGTGCGCCCCGCGGGATTCCGTACGGCGGCCCGGCTGATCCGTATGGCCGACCGGCTCGGCATACCGGTGCTCACGCTCGTGGACACTCCGGGCGCGGCCAACGACCCGGATGCCGAACGCACCGGCGCGGGCGCGGCCATCGCGGACGTCTTCGCCGCGCTGGCCTCGGCCCGTACGCCCGTCACCTCGCTGCTGATCGGGGAAGGCGGGTCCGGCGGCGCGCTGGCCCTGGCCGCACCGGGCCGGCTGTGGGCGACGCCGGACAGCTATTTTTCCGTCATCGCCCCGGAAGCGGCTGCCGCCATCCTCAAGCGCGACGCGGGCGCGGTGCGCAGCACGACCGACCAACTCCGGCTGCGACCACAGGACTTGCTCGATCTCGGCATCATCCGCGGCATCGTTCCGCCCGCCCCTGCCGCCCGGTGACGCGGAGCGGGCCGCGTACGCCGCTGGGCCACAATGCCCCCGTGGACACCGTCACCATCCGCCTGGCCCGTCCGGACGATCTCGGCGCCGTCGCCGCGTTGCGATGGCAATGGGTGCGGGAGAACGAAGGGACGCCCGTCACCACGCGCGATGCGTTCGCGCGCCGTTTCGTGGCGTGGGCGCGGGAGAACACGTCCTCGCACCACTGCGTGGTCATGGTCCGCGACACCGTGGTCATCGGCATGGCCTGGCCGGCCGTCACCCAGCGCGCGCCGAGTCCGCTCACGCTGGACCGTGCGTCGGGTGACGTGCAGTGCGTGTACGTGGTGCCGGGCGAACGGGGCGGCGGGCTAGTACTCCAGCAGCGGATCGTGTCCTGAGCTGGCGGTTGTCGTTGTCCTGGTATGGAGGCGATAGCTGACGCCGGCCGGTGGAAGGCCGAGTTGGAGTTGGTGTTCGCGCGGGTGGCGGGCCAGTTTGCCCGGGCGGACCTGCGGTGGCGGATGCGGGACTATGTCCGCGGTCTGCTGGGGCGGGCGGCACGCAAGAACGGCTGGCAGCTCGCGGAATGGGCAGGCCACCGGACCCCCGACGGCTTCCAGCGGCTGCTGAACAGCAGCCGCTGGGACGCGGACGCCCTGCGTGACGACGTGCGTGCCTACGTCGCCGAACGGCTCGGA